>NZ_JBEXTV010000001.1:0-255802 GCF_040628835.1 Streptomyces sp. NPDC006134
GTTTTTTGTTTTTTTTTGTGTTTTCTTTTACTGTTCCGGCCCCACCCGCGGGCCCCCCCCCCCCCGGCCCGGCGGCGGCCGCCGCGCGGGGGCCCCCCCCCCCGGGGGGGCCCCCACCACGGGTGTTCCGGCCGCGGGCGGCGCTCAGCCGGTCCCGGCGAACGGCACCGTGAAGCAGGCGGCGCGGGTCCCCGCGTTGCCCGGTTCGTCGTGGAGGATGACGGAGGACGCCTCACCGCGCCGGAAACCCCAGTCGTGACGCGCGCTCGCCCGGCCCGCGCCCCGCGCGTCGGCGGTGAAGTCGAGCCAGACCTCGTTCTCCGGGTTGGCGTCGGCCGGATCGGTGGACGGCCGGTGCTGGTAGTGCCCGCCCGCGGCGGCGGGGTCGGCACCGCAGGGCGCGCGGTGCACGTGCACGCCGTACGTGTGGCCGGGCTTCATCCCCGTCACGCGCAGCTCGACGGTGGTCGCCCCGTTCCCGGCGACGTGCTGCCTGACCTCGATGCGTGAACCGGCCGGGACCAGCTTCTCGTCGTACGTCACCGCCGCGGGCGCCGTCCCGCCGGCGGGCGGCGCGAACCGCCCGTCCACGCGCACCGTGTGGTCACGGGTGCCGCCGTCGGCGGCGCCGCTCGCGAGCACGGCCGCGGCCACGGCGCCCGCGCATATTCCTGCCACCATGATGTGTTCCGTTCCTCGGGTTCCGGTGGAATGGCCGGCGTCGGGGCGGCGCGCCGGCCGTCGCTCGCGCGGTCCGGGCCTGCGCCGGGCCACACCCCACCGTCGTTGCTACGGGACACCCCCGCCCGCCGCTCCCGGGAGGCGGCAGTCGGGTGACGGGGGCGGAGACGGCGCAGGGGCGAGAGCCGCCGAGTGAGCGGAATGTGTCGAACACACGAGCCCCCTGTGAACGCTCTGTCACACCCCAGGCGTACGCTGTATGGCTGTCATCGGCCGCTCCTGCCGCTCCCCCGCGCACCGCGGCACGGTCTGGCCCACGGGGGAGTCACGGGGAGTCGTGGTGGTCGAGAGTCTCGGGAACGTGGGTTCGCTGGTCAGCAGCCCCTGGATCTACGCCGTGGTGACCCTCTCGGTCCTCCTGGACGTGTTCCTGCCGATGCTGCCCAGCGGGGTCCTGGTGATCGCGGCGGCCACCGCGGCGGCCGCGGGTTCGGGCGCGGCGACCGGACGGGTCCCGCACGGTCTGCCCGGCATCCTGGTCCTGGTGCTGTGCGCCACCACCGCCTCGGTCCTGGGCGACCTGGTGGCCTACCGCCTCGCCCGGCGCGGCGGTGCGCGGCTGGACCGCGCCCTCTCCCGCTCCCGCCGCCTGTCCGCCGCGCAGGAACGTCTCGGCACGGCCCTCGCCCGGGGCGGCGGCGTCCTCGTCGTCCTCGCGCGCTTCGCCCCCGCCGGCCGCTCGGTCGTCTCCTTCCTCGCGGGCGCCGCCCACCGCCGGGCCCGCGAGTTCCTCCCCTGGTCCGCGCTGGCCGGCCTGTCCTGGGCCGGCTACAGCGTCACCCTCGGCTACGTCGGCGGCCAGTGGCTGGGCGCGACCTGGCTGGCGGCGGGGGTGTCGCTGCTGGCGCTGTTCGGCGCGGGCGCCGGGGCGGCCTTCCTGGTGCGCAGGCAGCCGCCGCCGGCCGCGGAGGCGCCGTGACGGGCCCCGGTGACGACCGGCACCCCTGTCACGTCCAACCGGCACTCCTGTCACGTCCACAGGGGAAGCGGTCCGGCGCGAGGTGCCCCGCGGGCGGCGTCATCCCGCCCGCCGGGCTGCGGCGCCCCGCACCTCCAGCCCGTCCAGCAGCTCGGCCGTGGCCCGCGCGACCGCTTCCACGGCCCGCTCGAACACCTCCTGGTTGTGCGCGGCCGGCGCCCGGAAACCGGAGACCTTCCGCACGTACTGCAGGGCGGCGGCCCGGATCTCCTCCTCGGTGGCCTCCTCGGCCAGCACGGGCGGGCGAAGCGTCTTGATGCTGCGGCACATGGTCCCAGTGTCGTCCACCGGTCCTGCCGCCGCCCGCACTTGCCCACGATCCGGGCCTTCTCCCTTTGTCCTTCTCCCTTTGTCCTTCCCCCGTCACCTCTGCCCGACCCCGTGCCTGCCGCCGTCTGTCCTTCTCCCCGCCCCTCTGTCATGATCACCGCGAAGGCGGCCACCTTCCGAGGGGCCGACCGACGAGAGGATGACGACACCATGACCGACGACACCACGACCGACGGCACCACGGCCGACGACACGACGACCGACGGCACCACGGCCGACGACACGACGACCGACGGCACCACGGCCGACGGCACCACGGCCGACGGCACGACGACCGGCACCGGCCTCACCGTGGCCGTCCTGGGCCCCGGCGGAGTGGGCGGCCTGCTCGCCGCGCTCCTGGCCCGGGCCGGGCACCGGGTGATCTGCCTGGCCGGCGAGGAGACGGCGCACGCGCTGCGCACGGACGGCCTCCGGGTCCGCAGCGGACTGTTCGGAGACTTCACGGCCCGCGTCGAGGCCGGCACCACCCTGCGGGAACCGGTCGACGCGTGCCTGATCGCGGTCAAGCACACCGCGCTGGACGCGGCGCTCGCCCGCGTACCGGCCGCGGCGCTGGGCGACGGCCTGCTCGTACCGTTCCTGAACGGCGTCGAGCACCCCGCGGCCCTGCGCGCCCGCTACCGCCCCGGGCAGGTGGCCCCCGCGGTCATCCGCGTCGAGTCCACCCGTGTCGCCCCGGGCGTCATCGACCACGGCAGCCCCTTCGCCGAGATCGACCTGGCCGGCTCCCCGGCACCGGTGCCGCGGACACGCCTCGACCCCCTCGCGGCGGCGCTGTCCGCCGCCGGCCCGGTCACCCGCGTCGTGGAGGACGAGACGGCCGCCCTGTGGGCGAAGATGTCGTTCCTCGCGCCGCTCGCCCTGCTCACCACCCGCTACGGGCTCCCTTTGGGTGCCGTGCGCGACCGGCACCGCGACGAGCTGACGGCCCTGGTGGAGGAGACGGCCGCGGTCAGCCGTGCCTGCGGCGGCCCCGCGGACCCCGCCCAGGCCCTCGCCCGCTACGACGCGTTCCCGCCGCAGACCAGATCGTCCATGCAGCGCGACGCCGAGTCCGGCCGTCCGCTCGAACTGGACGCCATCGGCGGCGCGTTGCTGCGCGCGGCCGAGCGGCACGGCGTACCGGTCCCGGTGACCGCCCGCGTGGTGCGGGAACTGAGGGACGCCGTACGGCGGTGACGGGGCCCGCACCCCGGGACACACGTTCGAGTGAACCGGGGCGCGGATCCCGCGGAGTACCGCATCCCCCATATTCGAACAGACGTATCATCTCTGCGTGGCAACGACCTATGACTTCCCGAGTGACCTCCTCGCCGGTCAGCAGGAACTGCATCAGGTCCGGGCCGAGCTGTCGGCCCTGTTGAAGCGGCTCCCCTGGTCGGTCGAGCCCCTGGACGGCTTCAGCGACGACAACGGCTGGCGCAAGGTCGAGCGACCCGCCTCGCCCGGCTGGTCGGCCGACGAACAGGCCGAGGTCGAGAAGTTGCGGCAACGGGAACGCGAACTCGCCGTCTTCGTCAGCACCCACCGCTACTGGTCCGAGCTCGACGGCGCCGACCGCGTGGCGGCCCGCTCCCGGCTGAAGCACGTCCACGAGACCCCGCCCGAGGGCGCCGAGGGCAACGGGCCGGGCTCATAGGGCGCCGAGGCCGCCGGAGACCCGAAGCGGAGACACGAAGAAAGGCCCCCGGTCTGTCTCCGGGAGCCTCTCCGCCGGTGCTCGTCCACCGGTTCCGGTGGGCGCGGACGGTTTCGAACCGCCGACATCCTGCTTGTAAGGCAGGCGCTCTACCCCTGAGCTACGCACCCTGAACGAGTCGACAGCCTACCTTGCCCGGGGCCCTGTCCCGCAAACCCGTATCGCGCACCCGTTCCCCTCCCTGGCCCTGGGGCCCGCGCCCCTGGGACCGATCCGGGGGTTAACCCCACCACCGGTCCGGGAGCCGCCCGGATCCCGGCGCGGGTGCCGGGTCCGTACGGTCGAAGAGCCTCACCGCGCAGGGCCCGCCCGGGCCCGGGTGAGGCGCCTCGTCGTCATGCCCGGTGACATCCGGGATATCTGGGGAGATTGTCATGGCCCGTACCGTTCCTGCTCGCGCCGTCGCCGTCGCCGGCGCCGTCGTGGTTCTCGTCGCGGGCCTCGGCGCCTGCGCCTCCCCCGGGGACGACGAGGACCCCGACCGCCGCTCCTTCCCGCTGAGCGGCAGGACCCTCACCATCGACTCCGACGACTCCGCGCTGGAGATCGTCGCCGCGGACGGGAACGAGCCGGGCCGTGTCCGGGTCACCCGGTGGTTCTCCGGCTCGGTCACCCTCGGCGAGGCGCCGAAGGTGAGCTGGAAGATGGAGGACGACCGGCTGGTCCTGCGGATGCACTGCTCGGGCTTTGTCGCCGACTGCGCGGCCAGGCACCGGATCGAGGTGCCCCGCGGCGTCGCCGTGAAGGTCGACGACAAGGACGGCAGCGTACGGGCGCGGGGGTTCCGGGACGCGCTGAGCATCCGCACCGCCGACGGGTCCGTCCGCGTCACCGACTCCACTGGGCCGCTGGTCCTGCGCAGCGACGACGGCTCGGTCCGCGCGGAGGTCTCCTCGCGCCGGGTGGAGGCCCGCACCCGGGACGGCTCGGTGCGCCTGGAACTCGGCGCCGTACCCGACCTGGTGGACGCCCGCAGCGACGACGGCTCGGTGACCGTCGGGCTGCCCCGGGGCACGTACAAGGTGTCGACCCACACCGATGACGGCTCGGTCGACGTGTCCGTGCCCCGGGACGACTCCAGCCCCCATGTGGTGAACGCCCGTACCGCCGACGGAAAAGTCACCGTCCGCACGGCGAACTGACCGGCCCGTGTGTTCGTCCCTTACGGGTGGGAGAATGAACCCGGGCAGGGCGGACGACACGGGAGAGGGATGTGACGGCGACACCATCGCAGCCGTATACGCCGCCGATGGAGCCGCGCGCGCCTCGCCCGCC
This sequence comes from Streptomyces sp. NPDC006134, assembly GCF_040628835.1. Lineage (NCBI taxonomy): Bacteria > Bacillati > Actinomycetota > Actinomycetes > Kitasatosporales > Streptomycetaceae > Streptomyces > Streptomyces sp. NPDC006134. The sequence continues at coordinate 5,028 of NZ_JBEXTV010000001.1, forward strand.
GCACCGGTCGCAGCACACCCGCCGGGCCGGGCACCGGGCGCGGCGCCCCCACCGGACCGGCGCGCTCCGCGACGCGTTCACCCTGCTGGGCCTGCCGCTCGTCGCCGTTCTCGCGCTGCCCGCCGCGTTCGCCGGCGGCGGCACCCGGCGCTGGTTCGGCGGACGGGCCGAGAACCAGCGGGCCGAGGCGCAGGCCGCGAAGGACGCCGCCGCGGCGGCCTTCTACGAACTGGACACCGCCCAGCGGGACCTGCGCATCTCCATCGAGACCATCACGGCCGTCGACGACTCCCCCGCCGTCCGGCGCGCGGTCGCCGGCTTCGAGGAGCTGGGGCGGCGCATCGACGAGGCCAGCCGCCGGTACATCGACGCCGTCGACGCCCACGACCTGGACCGCGACGACCTGGAGGCGTCGGCCGCCTCCCGCGCCCGCGCCGACCTGACCGCCGCCCAGGACGAGCTCGGCCGGGTCAAGCGGGAACTGGACCGTTTCGCCGAGGGCCTCGGCCCGCTGATCGGCAAGGCCGAGACCCGGCTGGCCCGGCTCGCCCCCGCCGTCGAACGGGCCCGGCAGTCCCTGCGCGCCGCCTCCGACGCCCTGGACACCGCCCGGGGCTCCGGGCTGAAGGCGGACGACCTCGCCGCGCGCCTGGCCGCTCTCGGCCCGGAGCTGACCAAGCTCAACCAGGGCGCCGGACAGCACGGCGTGCCGCAGACCCTCGAACGGGCCGAACGGGTCACCCGCGAGGCCGAGACCGTCCGCGCCGAGGCGGAGCGGCTGCCCGAGCGCGCCGCCGAGACCGACCGCCGCATCGTCTCCCTGCGCACCCGCGCCCAGGCGCTCACCACCCGCGCCGAACAGGTCGAACCGGTCCTCAGCGAGCTGCGGCGGCGCTTCGCCCTCGCCTGCTGGCAGGATCTCCAGCACGTGCCGGAACAGGCGGCCGAGACCGTCCGCCGGGCCGAGCGGAAACTGGCCGAGGCGCAGGCCGCGCGGGACGAACAGCGCTGGCCCGACGCGACCGCGCTGCTGTCGACGGTACGGGCCCTGCTGAACGAGACCGACGAGGCGGTCTCCGCCGCCGGCGACCGGCTGCAGCGGCTGAACGCCGTGCAGAAGGATCCCCGGCAGGAGATCGAGCGGACACGTTTCGCCCTCCGCGACGCCCAGCGGCTGGCCATGGCGGGCCGTACCACCCCCGATCCCCGGCACGCCCGTCCCCTGGACGACGCCGTGGCCCGCCTGGAGCGCGCGATCACCACGCTCGACGGCCGGCACCCCGACTACTGGCACTTCCTGACCGAGACGGAAGCCGTCCGCCGGACGGTGGCCCGCGTGGTCACCCAGATCCGCGAGGACCGCGCCCCGGGCCACTGAGAGCTCCGTCGCCGCCCGGCCCCGGCGCCCGTCTTCCGCCCTACGACAAGGACGGCGGCGCCGGTTAACCTGTGCCCATGCCTCGTTACGAGTACCGCTGCCGGACCTGCGGCGACACGTTCGAACTGAGCCGTCCCATGGCCGAGTCCTCCGCTCCCGCCCCCTGCCCCGCCGGGCACGACGACACGGTGAAGCTCCTGTCGACGGTCGCGGTCGGCGGTTCGGCCGCCGCACCGGCCTCCGCGCCCCCGGCGGGCGGCGGAGGCGGCTGCTGCGGCGGGGGCTGCTGCGGCTGACTCCCGCCCCGCCGGGCCCGGGCGGCGCTTCAGCTCCCCAGGTACCGCAGGACCGCGAGCACTCTGCGCGAATAGCCTTCACCCCCGGACAGTTCGAGCTTGTCGAAGATCGCGTTGATGTGCTTCTCGACACCGCTCTGGGAGATGTGCAGCCGCCGTGCGATCGCCGCGTTGGTGTGGCCCTGCGCCATCTCGGCGAGCACGGCCCGCTCCCGCGCGGTCAGCCGGGCGAGCAGGTCGGTGTGGGTCGTGCGGCCCAGGAGCTGGCGTACGACCTCCGGATCGAAGGCGGCCCGGCCGTCGGCCACCCGCTCCAGCGCGTCGAGGAACTCGTCGACCTGGACCACCCGGTCCTTGAGCAGGTAACCCACTCCTTCCGTCTCCCCGGTCAGCAGCTCCGTCGCGTACCGCTTCTCGACGTACTGCGAGAGCACCAGCACCCCGACCCGCGGCCATCGCGCGCGTATCTCCAGGGCCGCGCGCAGACCTTCGTCGGTGTGGCTCGGCGGCATCCGGACGTCCGCGACGACCACGTCCGGCGGGTCCTCGGCGACCGCCTTCAGCAGCGACTCGGCGTCGCCGACGGCCGCGAGGATCTCGTGGCCCTCCTCCGCCAGCAGGCGGACCAGTCCTTCCCGCAGCAGGGTCGAGTCCTCGGCCAGGATCAGTCGCATGGCAGCTCCGCGGCCACGAGGGTGGGGCCGCCCGGCGGGCTGACCACGGCCAGGCTGCCGTCCAGCGCGGCGACGCGCCGGGCCAGCCCGAACAGTCCGCTGCCGGCGGCGTCGGCCCCGCCGCAGCCGTCGTCCTGGATCGCCACATGCACCATCCCTTCCTCGGCGCCGCCGACGGCGACGGTTATCCGGCTCGGCGCGGCGTGCTTGACCGCGTTGGTGACCGCCTCGCACACCACGAAGTAGGCGACGGTCGCGACGGCCCGCTCGGGTTCCTCGGTGAGGCGGTACTCCACCCGCACCGGTACGGAGGCCCGCTCGGCGACCGTCTCCAGCGCCGCGCGCAGCCCCGCCTCGTCCAGCGTGGTGGGGTAGATGCGCCAGGCCACCTCGCGCAGCTCGTCCAGGGCGCGGCGGCTCTCCTCGTGGGCCTGGCCCAGCAGACGGTCTCTGCGGCCGGCGTCCTGGCTGCGCCGGGCGCGGCCGAGCAGCATCCCGAGGGCGACGAGGCGCTGCTGCACCCCGTCGTGCAGGTCGCGCTCGATGCGGCGGCGCTCGTCGTGCACCGCGTCGACGACGGCGGCCCGGGTCGCCGCCAGCTCGGCGATGCGCCGCTCCAGCTCCTCCTGGTGGCGGGGGCCGAAGCAGTACCGCGCCCACTGCCCTTCCAGCCCTGCGACGCCGAAGACCCCCTGCACGGCGAGGAAGAGCAGGAAGAACCCGCCGAGACTGCTCAAGGCGATCGAGGCGGGGTCGCGTATGCCGTCCACCAGGATCCAGCCGTACGTCCAGAACAGGCCGTACCCGAGGCCGGTCGCCGCCGACAGCATCACGACCCCGCCCAGCAGACCCAGGGCCCACCGCCACGCCACGTACCGCAGGGCCCGCAGGTCCTCGTGCGCGGGCGGGACGCGGACGCCCAGCCAGATCCGCAGCCGGGCCCGCTCCAGCTCCGCCAGTCTCCGCGCGCACACGAGGACCGGGCGGAGCACGGCGCGGCGTCCGGCGGGCCAGGCCGCCACCGGCAGCAGGGCCGCCCCCGCCAGGACGGCGAAGGGCAGCTCGATGACGGCCGCGGCGGCTCCCGTGATCAGGCCCACCCCGTACCGCGCTCCGCGTCGCGCCATGTCTCGCATGATCGCGAGGCTAGCCGCGGGCGGGCCCGGTGCACACTGCGGAAAACCGCACTGTCCGGCTGCGGTTCGCCGCAGCGGATCGTGCGGTCTTCCTCAGGGTCCCTTCAGCCACGATTTCCTAGCGTGGTCGGCATGACAGCCATCGCAGCGCAGACGGCCGCGGACAGCGGGGCCGCACCGCAGTGGATCAACGACCTCATGGACGCGCTGGGCGCGCCGGGCGCCGGCATCGCCATCGCCCTGGAGAACCTGTTCCCTCCCCTGCCGAGCGAGGTGATCCTGCCGCTCGCCGGGTTCGCGGCGAGCTCCGGCCGGATGGACCTGCCGGCCGTCCTGCTGTGGACGACGGCGGGTTCGGTGATCGGCGCGCTCGCCCTGTACGGGATCGGGGCGCTGCTGGGCCGTGACCGGACGGTGGCGATGGCGGGACGGCTGCCGCTGGTGAAGGTGGCGGACATAGAGAAGACGGAGGCGTGGTTCCTCCGGCACGGTACCAAGGCGGTGTTCTTCGGCCGGATGATTCCGGTCTTCCGGAGCCTGATCTCCGTGCCGGCCGGTGTCGAGCGGATGCGGCTGCCCGTCTTCCTGGCCTTGACCACGCTCGGCAGCGCGCTGTGGAACACCGCGTTCGTGCTCGCCGGGTACGCGCTGGGGGACAACTGGTCCCAGGTCACGCAGGTGGTCTCCGCGTACTCGAAGGTGGTCCTCGCGGGCGCCGCCCTCGCGGTGCTGGTCTTCGTCTGCCTGCGCCTGCTGCGGCCGGGGGCCGGCCGGCGCAGGCGGGGCGGGCACGGGCGGCCCGAGGACGGGCCGGCCGCCGAGGACGCCGCCGCTCCGGCGGGGGTCACCCGGCCGGGCGGACCGCCCGCAGGAACTCGCGCAGGATCCGCTCCCCGGCCCATACCCCCCGCTCGGGCAAGGCGCTGACCGTCGGTGCCGTCCAGCCGGTGTCGGCCAGCTCACCGTGGCCGGGGCGCCAGCCCCGGTCCGCCGCCAGCAGCAGGTCGGCGTCGAGGAGGGAGTCACCGGCCGCGAGGGTGAGCTCGGCGCCGGTGCGGCGGACGACCTCCCGGACGGCGGCGCTCTTGGTGAGCGGTTTGGGAACGGCGTAGACCTTGCGGCCCTGGAGGGAGACGGTCCAGCCGCGGTTCTCGGCCCATACGGCGAGTTCCTTCACCCAGTCCGGTGGCAGCAGCTCCCGTTCGACGACGAGGTAGGCGAAGAGGTCCTCGGCGGTCCGGTGTTTGCGCACCCACAGCGGGTCGGCGGCGGACATGAGGTGCTCGCGCACCTCGGCCAGCGGAGCGCACTCGTCGGCCAGCCGCGCCCTCACCCGCGCGTGCCAGCCGGCGTCGGTGACCCCGTCCACCAGGAGGTGGCCGCCGTTGGCGCAGATCGCGTACTTCGGCGGAGGGCCGGGCAGGGTGATGCGCCGGTACTGCTCGCGCGTGCGGGTGGTGGTGGGGACGAAGACGGCCGTGTCGCCGAGTTCGGCCAGGAGGCGGGCGGCGGTCTCGGTCAGGTACGACAGCGGCTTGCCGTCGTACACCTCCACGCACAGCAGCCGGGGCGCCCGCTCGTCGGGCACGGTCAGCGCCAGGGCGGCGGCGGAGTAGATCAGCGTGCGGTCGAGGTCGCTGGCGACGAGCACCGGCATCAGACGGTCACCGCCTTGCCGTCGGCGCCCGTCGCGCCGCGCGTGTACCGGGGGTGGATGAGTCCGACACAGGTGTAGGGCAGGTCGGCGACCTCCTCCACGGGCACGCCCCGCTGTTCGGCGAGCAGCCGGACGTGGTCCAGGTCGCGGCCGGCGTCCGCGCGCGCGAGCACCTTCCACGGCACCCGGCGCAGCAGCACCCGGGTGGTCTCGCCGACACCGGGCTTGATCAGGTTCACGTCGTGGATGCCGTACTCCTCGCTGATGCGCTCCACCGCGGCCCAGCCCGCCCAGGTGGGTTCCCGGTCGGCGGACAGCAGTTCCTTGGCGCGGGCGTCGGCCGTGTCGGCGACCTCGCCGAAGCACGCGGAGACGGCGTCGAGGAAGGCCACCGACACATCCGCGCCGGCGAGTTCGCGGTAGTACTTCGCGCCGTGGAAGTCGTGCGGGCCGACGAGGTCGGCGCGGAGCACGGTGCGGGATATCAGGCCGGAGACGGTGGAGTTGAGGCACGCGGAGGGGATGAGGAAGTCCTCACGGGTGCCGTAGGTGCGCACGCAGGAACCGGGGTCGGCCAGGACGGCGATCTCGGGGTTGAATCCGGTGATGCCGTCGGTCGCCTCGAAGGCCCGTACGGCGTCGGCGAGTTCGCGGGTGATGGCGCCCTTGCCGGTCCAGCCGTCGACGAAGACGACGTCGCGGGGGTCGTGGTGGGCGGCCAGCCAGCGCAGCGCGTTGGCGTCGATGCCGCGGCCCCGGACGATCGACACGGCGTAGTGCGGCAGGTCCAGGCCGTGCCGGAAGCGGGCCCAGCGGCGCATGAGGATGCCGACGGGCGTGCCGGCGCGGGCGAGGGAGACCAGGACGGGGCGGGCGGACCTCTCGGTGAGCACAATCTCGGTGACGGTGCCGACGGCCTGCGCGAGCCGGGTGGCGGACGCCCGCAGCGCCTCGTGGAACAGCTCCTGGTACCGCTCGCTGGGCTGGTACTCCACCGGCAGGGACTCCGCGTAGTGCGCGCCGCCGCGCTGGATCGCCTCCTCGCGTTCCTCGGTGGGCGCCTCCAGGGTCACGTCCGAGAGGTCCTGGAGCAGCCAGCCGACCTCGTCGGGCGCGTACGAGGAGAAGGCGGGGCCGCGGAGGGGCTCGGGCAGCATGGTGGGCCTTTCGGGCGCGAGCGGGGACGCGCCGCGGGAGGGGGCATAGGGGGCGCGGGAGAGGGCGTACGGGGGGATGTACGAGGGGACGACCGCGAGGCGGACGTGCGGGACGTGGGCGGCGAGCTGGGCCAGCAGGCCGCCCGGCGCGTGCAGCGCGGGCGTGTCGGCCACCGAGTCGACGACGGCGACGACGGCGTCGAAGCCGGCGCCCGCCACGTTGTAGGCGTAGCGCTCGCCGGGGCCGTCGGCGGGGTCGTCGTGCGCGGGGAAGACCAGGCGGGTGCGGATCGCGTAGCCGGGGTCGTCGACGGCGAGGACGGGCGAGCGGGTGGTGGTGGAGTAGCGCACCTCGGCGCCGACGATCTGCTCCAGCTCGCGGGCGAGCCGCAGCGGCGCGTACATCAGCTCCTCGCAGCCGAGGACGAGGACCCGGCGGGCACCGGCGGGCAGCGCCTCGGCGACGCGGGCGGCCATGGCGGGCAGGGCGCTCTCCAGCCGCGCCCGGTGGGCGGGCGTGAACCCGTGCCGGCCGCCGTCGGGCAGCCCGCGGGGCCAGCACAGGTCGACGCGCGGGACGGGCACGGCCGGCGCTGGCGGGGCGGCGGCCGGTTCCGTCTCGTGGCGGGCCACCAGCTCCTGCCCCTTCGCCAGCACGTCGGCGGGCAGGCGGACCGTGCCGCGGGCGTGGGTCACCAGGTCGACCCGGGCGCCGATCTCGCGGGCGAAGCCGTCCAGGCGGCCGGCGTCGGCGGGCGAGCGCATGTCCACCAGGGCGACCACGACGTACCGCGCGCGGGGGTGGCGCTCGTGCAGGGCACGGAGGGTGTTGAGCACCGTGTTGCCCGTGGAGAACTCGTCGTCGACCAGGACCAGCGGCCCGTCGCCGGCCAGCAGCGCCGGGTCCTCGGGCAGCAGCAGGTGGGAGGTCGCGTGGGAATGGGACTCCTCGAAGCCGCCCGCGCGGGCGACCCCGGCGACCGGGCGGCGGGTGGAGTGCAGGCAGGGGGCGCCGCCCAGGCCGTCGGCGACCGAGTGGCCGAGGCCGGTGGCGGTCTCCGCGTAGCCGAGGACGACGGCCGCGCCGGCCTCCTCGTCGCCCAGCAGGTCGCGCACCCGCCGGCCGAGGGCGAAGCCGCAGCCGTACACCACGGACGGGGACTGCGGGACGTGCTTGCCGAGCACGTTCGACACGAGCAGGTGGGCCCGCTTCGGGTTGCGGCGCAGCGCGAGCCCGAGCAGGTCGGTGAGCCCCTCGTCACCGGCCAGTTCCACGCCGAGCCGCTCGGCGACCCAGCTGCCGGACCACACCCCGGCGTGCTCTCCCTCGTCCATGCCCTCGTGTCTCCCCTCGTCCACTGCGTCGCCCACCGCGCCGCCCGCCGTCTCGTCCACCGCGTCGTCCACTGCCTCGTCCACCGCGTCGTCCACCGCGTCGTCCACGCGTCCCCGCGTCAGTCGGACAGGCCCGCGGCGAGCAGCTCGACGAAGCCGATGTCCTCGTTGGCCACGCCGAACACCTCGGCGCGCAGCAGCGTCCGCTCCGCCCAGGCGCGGTGCGGCTTCACCTCGTTCATCTTGTTGGTGTACGCCGACCTCAGGACGCCTCCGCCGCAGCGCTCGGGCCGGAGGATGTCCTGGGCGTCGCTGAACTCCTCGTGGCTGACCACGGACAGCGCGTGCACCGGCAGCACGTGGGAGGGGTGGATGCAGGTCTTGCCCAGCAGGCCGTTGGCCTGGTCCAGGGAGATCTCCCGCAGCAGGCCGTCCATGGCGTGCTCGATCAGCCGGGTGCGCAGTTCGGCGGCCTGCACCTGGAGGAAGGGGCTCTGCCGCAGCTGCGGTTTGAACATGCGCTCCTGGACCCGGAAGTACTCCCACACCGGCCCGGTGACGGTGAAGCCGGTGCCGTCGGCCCGGCCGAGCATGTTCACCACGTCGGCGATCACGGAGGCGACGATCTGCACATCGTAGGCCGTCATGTCGGGGCCTCTGCGCAGCCCGTAGGAGGAGCAGAAATCGGTCACGCCCAGGCGCAGCGCGAGGACGCGGTCGCGGTACTTGTCCACCGCGCGGAAGATGCCCTCCAGGGTCTGCACGCGCGTCTCCCGGTACAGCAGCTCCGGCGACTCCAGCACCGGCATGGCGAACAGCCGCCGCCCGCACGCCGCCTCCGCGGCGGAGAGGGCCTCCAGGAAGGGCACGCCGCGTTCCTGGGTGAACTTCGGCAGAACGAATCCGGACAGCGTCCGCACGGCCGGGCCGAGGCGGTGCACGAGGTCGGGTATCTGCTCGGGGACGCGGACCCGGACGAACAGCAGCGGCAGGTCGGCCCCGGGGCGGCCGGCGAGATCGGTGAGCTGCCGTACGAGGTTCTCCTCGCCGGCCGGCACGTCCGCGTCGTCGATCGAGTCCTCCAGGCACAGCACCATCGAGACCACGCCGCGCGCCGCCTGCTTGAGGACGTCGTCGGCGAGGCGCGGCCGGGTGGCCGGGCTGTACAGGGTGGCGCCCAGGGCGGCGGAGAGCAGCCGGGCCGGGGAGTCCGCGCCGAACTCGCACGGCTCCTGATGGAAGAGGCGCTTCCGCACCTCAGGGGCGATCTGCCCGAAATGACGCATACAAGCTCCCCCGCGGGATCTGGGCGACCCGTGAACTGTCTGAAGGTGGCCGGTAATAGTACGTAGGGATCCATGGCGAGGGTTCCCGCCCGGTGTGAATATCAGGTGTCCCGGTTGTGTCGGTGCCACCGGCGGCAGCCGGCGGCACGGCCCGGGTACCCGCCCCCGCATTGTCGTGACCAGGACCGAGAGGGCAGGATGACGGCATGACGCACGCCATGCTGAAGGGGTCGAACGTCCCGCTGGAAGCCACGACGGTACGCGCCGTCCTGCGCTGGACGCCCGGACAGGGAGTCCCGGACGTCGACGCCTCCGCGCTGCTCCTCGGCCCCGACGACCGCGTGCGCGACGACGAGGACTTCGTCTTCTACAACCAGCCCCGGCACCCCTCCGGGAAGGTCTGGCGGCTCGGCAAGAAGCGCGTCGCCGAGGACCTCACCGACACGATCCAGACGGATCTGCCCGGTGTCGAGCCCGGCGTGCGACGGATCCTGCTGGTCGCGTCGGCGGACGGCGTCGCCTTCGACCGGGTCCGGGACCTGCGCATCCTGCTGTACGACGCGGCGGCCGCCGACGCCGAGCCGCTCGCGTACTTCGACGTCACGCCGGAGACGGGCGCGGAGACCGCGCTGATCTGCGGGGAGCTGTACCGGCGCGGGGACGGCTGGAAGTTCCGGGCCCTGGGCGAGGGCTACTCCAACGGGCTGGAGGGCCTGGCGACCGACTTCGGCATCTCGGTGGACGAGTCGCAGGCGGCCCAGGAGTCCCCGGCGGCGGACCCGTCGGCACCGGCCGGTCCCGCAGACCCCCAGACCTTCGCGTCCCACCCCACGGACCCCCAGGCGTCCGCGCCCCAGGCGGCGCCGCCCACGGTCCCCCTGCCGGCCGCCGCTCCCGCCCGGCCCGCCCCGGAGGCGTCCCGCCCGCTGCCCCCGGAGCAGCCGCCCGCCGTGCCCGCGCAGCCGTCGCAGCCGGCGTACGGCTACCCGCAGCAGCCCGCGACGGCCTCACCGGCCTACGGCTATCCGCACCCGGCCGCCCGGCCCGCGTACGGCCATCCGCAGGCACCCACCGCCTCGGCCGCCACCGGCGCGCCGTCGGGCTACGGCTATCCGCCCCCGTCCGCCCCGGTCCCGGACCCGGACTTCCGGCTGCCGCCGCAGGGGCCGCAGTTCATCGGGCGGTAGAGGGCGGCAGGGGCGGCAAGGAAGAACAGGGGACGGCGGGCCCGGCCACCGCCCGGTCTCAGCGTTCCACCTTCGTCTTGTAGCCCCGCCCCCACTGGAGCCCCCACCCGTACAGCCGGTCCAGCTCCCCCTGGAAGCCGTACACGAACTTCACCTCGCGGCGGACGACGATCTCGCCCTTGACGTTCTCGATCATCACGACCGCGCAGGAGCGGGCCTGCGGCTGGCGTTCGTCGATCCCTATCTCGATGCGGGGGCCGTTGCTCGGGTAGAGCGTGACGATGGCGTGCGTACGGTCGAAGGCGGGCGTCTGGTCGTAGATGTAGGCGAAGACGAGGAGCCGTTTGATGGCGTCCCGGTGGTCGAGGTTGACGTAGATGGTCTCGCCGGACGCCGAGCCGAACCGGTCGTCGCCGCTGAGCTTGACGTACGGCGGGGCGTTGACGTCGCCGAAGTAGCCGCCGAGCGGCTGGACGACGCCCTTGGTGCCGTCCTGGAGCTCGTACAGGCAGCCGAGGTCGAGGTCCACGTTGACCATGCTCTGGCTGTGTCCGAGGACCTCCGGGGGCTTGAGCGCCCTGAAAGGGTGGCGCAGCAGGCTCTCCCGCTGGGGGCCGGTGATGTCGGAGGTCCGCATCCGCCAGGCCAGGTTGATGCGCAGATGGCCGGTGGCCGCGCCCTGTTTGGTCAGGGAGACCTGGCCGTTGCGCTTGGTCAGTTCGATGGCGTTGGTGGCCGCGCTGCCCGAGTCGAACTCGGTCTCGCGACCGCGCCACAGCCCGTCCAAGAAGCCCATTCCCGCCCCCATCTCCGTTCACCGGACGGCGGGCCGTCCGGCCCGCGCGCACTGCAAGGGCCCGCGGGGGGCGGCACCGCCCCCCGCGGCCCCGGACGCCGACGGGGCGGCCCCGAGGAGTCGTCCTCGTCGGCCGCCCCGCTCAGAGCGTTCCTCACCCGGGCGCGGTTCACACCGGCGGCCGTGGCGCACCGGAAGCGAACCGGCCCGGGTGCGGGAGGTTTCACACTCCGGAGGAGACCTCCGCCTTGCCGCCGGAACCGCCGCCCGCCTCGGCCGCCGCGAGCGCGCGGTTGCGGCGCACGGAGGACCAGAAGGAGGCGCCGATCAGGGCGACGCCGATGAAGCCGGTGACGAGTTCGTTGATCTCGTACTGGATGGTGACCAGGAGCAGCACGGCGAGGGCGCCGATGGCGTAGTGGGCGCCGTGCTCCAGGTAGACGTACTCGTCGAGGGTGCCCTGGCGGACCAGGTAGACGGTGAGGGAGCGGACGTACATGGCGCCGATGCCCAGGCCGAGGGCCATCAGGACGATGTCGTTGGTGATGGCGAAGGCGCCGATGACCCCGTCGAAGGAGAAGGAGGCGTCCAGGACCTCCAGGTAGAGGAACATGAAGAAGGCGGCCTTGCCGGCCAGGGCGACCGCCGACTTGGGCTTGCCCTCGCGGGCGGCCTGCTCCTCGGCCTCGTGCTCGCGTTCCTCCTCCTCTTCGAGCTTGTCCTCGAAGAAGCCGGAGAGACCGCCGACGATCATGTAGGTGATCAGGCCGGCGATGCCGGACAGCAGGACCGTCTCCGCCTTGTCGACGTGGGCGCCGCCGTGCTGGTGGGCGTGGGTGGCGAAGGTCATCGAGGTGATGAGCAGCACGATCAGGGCGATGCAGACCGACAGCATGTCGACCTTGCCGAGCTTGGCCAGCGGGCGCTCCAGCCAGGTGAGCCACTTGATGTCCCGGTCCTCGAAGATGAAGTCGAGGAAGATCATCAGCAGGAACATGCCGCCGAAGGCGGCGATCGCCGGGTGGGCGTCCGTCACCAGCTCCTGGTAACGGTTCTTGTCGGTGAGCGCGAGGTCGACGGCCTCGATCGGTCCGAGCTGGGCGCTGACCGCGACGATCACGACGGGGAAGACCAGCCGCATACCGAAGACGGCGATCAGGATGCCGATCGTGAGGAAGATCTTCTGCCAGAAGGCATTCATCTTCTTCAGGATTCCGGCGTTGACGACCGCGTTGTCGAAGGACAGCGAGATCTCGAGGACGGAGAGGATCGCCACGACACCGAAGGCGGCCCACCCCCCGTACAAGACCGCCGCGACAAGGCCGAGCGCGGTGACCGCGAACGACCAGCCGAAGGTTTTCAGAACCACTGGCTACCCAATCCCTTGTGTACGGGCCTACGGGCCTCCCCCGCGCCGTACCCGGCTTTACGAAACGTTGACTCCGAAGTCTAGAGCGATGCCTCGCAGGCCCGACGCGTACCCCTGTCCCACCGCCCGGAACTTCCACTCGGCGCCGTGGCGGTAGAGCTCACCGAAGATCATCGCGGTTTCGGTGGAGGCGTCCTCGCTCAGGTCGTAGCGGGCGAGTTCCCGGCCGTCGGCCTGGTCGACGACGCGGATGAAGGCGTTGGCGACCTGCCCGAAGGTCTGCCCGCGCTCGTCGGCCAGGTGGATGGAGACCGGGAAGACGATCCGGTCGCACCGGCCGGGTACGCGGGACAGGTCGACCAGGATCGACTCGTCGTCGCCGTCGCCCTCACCGGTGAGGTTGTCGCCGGTGTGCTCGACGGAGCCGTCCGGGCTGGTGAGCTGGTTGTAGAAGACGAACCATTCGTCGCCGAGCACCCGGCCGCCGCCGCACACCAGCGCGCTGGCGTCGAGGTCGAAGGGGGCTCCGGTGGTGGAGCGCGCGTCCCAGCCGAGTCCGACCATCACCTGCGTGAGGTCCGGCGCGGCCTTGGACAGGGAGACATTGCCTCCCTTGGCAAGCGTGACGCCCATGTCTGTGGTCCCTCCCCGTGTGGTGCTTCCTGGGTTTCCTGCGCGTCCGGCGCCGCGCGCAAACGCGCGGCGCCGGACGGTGAGGGCGGACGGACGGACGTCAGACGTTGACGCCGAAGTCCTGGGCGATGCCGCGCAGGCCGGAGGCGTAGCCCTGGCCGATGGCGCGGAACTTCCACTCGGTGCCGTGGCGGTACAGCTCGCCGAAGACCATGGCGGTCTCGGTGGAGGCGTCCTCGCTCAGGTCGTAACGGGCGATCTCGGCGCCGCCGGCCTGGTTCACCACGCGGATGAAGGCGTTGCGGACCTGGCCGAAGGACTGCTGGCGGTTCTCGGCGTCGTAGATCGAGACCGGGAAGACGATCTTCTCGACGTCGGCCGGGACGTTCGCCAGGTCGACCTTGATCTGCTCGTCGTCGCCCTCGCCCTCGCCGGTGAGGTTGTCACCGGTGTGCTCGACGGAGCCGTCCGGGCTCTTGAGGTTGTTGAAGAAGATGAAGTGCTGGTCGCTGGCGACCTTGCCGGAGCTGTTCAGCAGCAGCGCGCTGGCGTCGAGGTCGAAGTCGGTGCCGGTCGTGGTGCGGACGTCCCATCCCAGACCGACGATGACCGCGGTCAGGCCCGGAGCCTCCTTGGTCAGCGATACGTTGCCGCCCTTGCTGAGGCTGACTCCCACGAGTCCTCCCTAGGTTTCCGGGGCGGGAAGCCCCTGAGTTGCGTCGAATGCCGGATCAACGACTCGATCCTAGTGACGGGTTCCCGCCCCCCGCAGACCCTGCGGCCGAAGGATCACAGGGTGTCGAGCGCCTTCACGTACTCGTTCAGGTCACGGGCGTCCGGCAGGCCGTTGACCACGGTCCAGCGCACGACGCCCTCCTTGTCGATGACGAAGGTGCCGCGGACGGCGCAGCCCTTGTCCTCGTCGAAGACGCCGTAGGCGCGCGAGACCTCGCCGTGCGGCCAGAAGTCGCTGAGCAGCGGGTACTCCAGCCCCTCCTGCTCGGCGAAGACGCGCAGGGTGTGGATGGAGTCGTTGGAGACGGCGAGCACCTGGGTGTCGCGGTCGGAGAACTGCGGCAGGTTGTCCCGCACCTCGCACAGTTCGCCCGTGCACACGCCGGTGAAGGCGAAGGGGTAGAAGAGCAGCACCACGTTCTTGTGGCCGCGGAAGTCGGACAGCTTCACGGTGGCGCCGTGGTTGTCCTTGAGCTCGAAGTCGGGGGCCTTGTCGCCGACCTGGATGGCCATGGTCCTGTTGATCCCTTCGTCGGGTCCGTTCACTGGGAACACCCTACGCAGGGACCGTCACCGGCCTGCGGACGGGCCGACCGTCGTCGGCCCGTCCGGTACCGGCCGGACGGCGGCGGGACTACCGCTTGGACTTGGCGGCCTTCGGGGTCGCCAGCCGGCTGCCGCTCCAGTCCTTGCCGACGCTGACGCTCTTGGACGCCGTCAGTCCCGCCGTGGTCGCGGCTTCCGAGATGTCGCTCGGCTCCACGTAGCCCGCACGGCCGGTCTTCGGCGTGAGGAGCAGGATCGCCCCGCCCTCCTCGATGTACGTGGTGGCATCCACCAGCGCATCCGTCAGGTCGCCGTCGTCATCACGGAACCACAGCACAACGGCGTCGGCCACGTCGTCGTAGTCCTCGTCCATCAGGTCGCCCTCGATGGCTTCCTCGATGGCTTCACGGAGCTCCTGGTCCACGTCGTCGTCGTAGCCGATCTCCTGGACCACCTGCCCGGGCTGGAACCCCAGCCTGGCGGCAGGGTTCGTCCGCTCCTCCGCGTGGTCCGCGGTCGCGCTCACGGGTTGCCTCCTGATCATGTCTTCGTATGGGGGGTACCCCCTGCTCGTCCGGAGCTCGGGGGAGTCTCAGCCACGCGCGTGCGCGAAGCATTGGCCGTAGTCCACACGGGCGGGACGGATCGCGCAAGTACCCGGCCGTCCAGACCGCCGAAACGGTGACGATCCTGGCCGTGTCGCCGCAACTTCAGGCACACCGTCAGGAGAGAGGTGACACACACCACACCCTTCTGCCCTGTTTGCGCGGTTGGGAACCATCCGTGGGTACGGGTTCCGAATGAGTGTGCCATGCCCGACGGGCCCCATTGGTTACCTCTCGGTAGAGATGACGTGCGCCTCCCCGAGGTACACGATGGGGATCGGCGCAGGCATACCGCACAGTGGCCCTCCGACAGGTAAGGAACAGCGTGGCTTCCGCATCCGATCGCAGCCCGATCATCATTGGCGGCCTTCCGAGCCAGGTCCCTGACTTCGACCCCGAGGAAACCCAGGAGTGGCTCGACTCCCTCGACGCAGCCGTGGACGAGCGGGGGCGGGAGAGGGCCCGGTACCTGATGCTGCGGCTGATCGAGCGGGCCCGCGCCCGGCGCGTGGCCGTGCCCGAGATGCGCAGCACGGACTACGTCAACACCATCGCCACCAAGGACGAGCCGTTCTTCCCCGGCAACGAGGAGATCGAGCGCAGGATCCTCAACGCCACCCGCTGGAACGCGGCGGTGATGGTCTCGCGCGCGCAGCGGCCCGGCATCGGCGTCGGCGGCCACATCGCCACCTTCGCCTCCTCCGCCTCGCTCTACGACGTCGGCTTCAACCACTTCTTCCGCGGCAAGGACGAGGGCGACGGCGGCGACCAGATCTTCTTCCAGGGGCACGCCTCACCGGGCATCTACGCGCGCGCGTACCTGCTGGACCGGCTCACCGAACGGCACCTGGACGGCTTCCGCCAGGAGAAGTCGAAGGCCCCCTACGCGCTCTCCTCGTACCCGCACCCGCGCTCCATGCCGGACTTCTGGGAGTTCCCCACCGTCTCGATGGGTCTCGGCCCGATCGGCGCGATCTACCAGGCGCGCATGAACCGCTACCTGCACGCGCGCGGGATCGCGGACACCTCGAAGTCGCACGTGTGGGCGTTCCTCGGCGACGGCGAGATGGACGAGCCGGAGTCGCTCGGCCAGCTCACGCTCGCCGCCCGCGAGGGCCTGGACAACCTGACCTTCGTCGTCAACTGCAACCTCCAGCGGCTGGACGGCCCGGTGCGCGGCAACGGCAAGATCATCCAGGAGCTGGAGTCGGTCTTCCGGGGCGCCGGCTGGAACGTGATCAAGCTGATCTGGGACCGCACCTGGGACCCGCTGCTCGCCCAGGACCGGGACGGCACCCTGGTCAACAAGATGAACACGACGCCGGACGGCCAGTTCCAGACGTACGCCACCGAGTCCGGCGCCTACATCCGCGACCACTTCTTCGGCGGCGACCACCGGCTGCGCGCGATGGTCGAGAACATGACCGACGACCAGATCCTGCACCTGGGCCGCGGCGGTCACGACCACCGGAAGATCTACGCGGCGTACAAGGCGGCGGTCGAGCACCAGGGCCAGCCGACGGTCGTCCTCGCCAAGACGGTCAAGGGCTGGACGCTCGGCCCGAACTTCGAGGGCCGCAACGCCACCCACCAGATGAAGAAGCTGACGGTCGACGACCTCAAGCGCTTCCGCGACCGCCTGCACCTGCCGATCTCCGACAAGGAGCTGGAGTCCGGCCTGCCGCCGTACTACCACCCGGGCCGGGACTCGGAGGAGATCCAGTACATGCACGACCGCCGCCGCTCGCTCGGCGGCTACGTCCCCACCCGCGTCGTCCGCTCCAAGCCCTTGCCCCTCCCGGGCGGCAAGACGTACGCGACCGTGAAGAAGGGGTCGGGCCAGCAGTCCATCGCCACCACGATGGCCTTCGTCCGCCTCCTCAAGGACCTCATGCGGGACAAGGAGATCGGCAGGCGCTTCGTCCTCATCGCCCCCGACGAGTACCGCACCTTCGGCATGGACTCGTTCTTCCCGAGTGCGAAGATCTACAACCCGCTGGGCCAGCAGTACGAGGCGGTGGACCGCGACCTCCTCCTCGCCTACAAGGAGGCCCCGAACGGCCAGATGCTGCACGACGGCATCTCGGAGGCAGGCTGCACGGCCTCCCTCATCGCCGCGGGCTCGGCCTACGCGACCCACGGCGAGCCGCTGATCCCGGTCTACGTCTTCTACTCGATGTTCGGTTTCCAGCGCACCGGCGACCAGTTCTGGCAGATGGCCGACCAGCTGGCGCGCGGGTTCGTCCTGGGCGCGACCGCGGGCCGCACCACCCTCACCGGCGAGGGCCTCCAGCACGCCGACGGCCACTCCCAGCTGCTGGCCTCCACCAACCCCGCGTGCGTGGCGTACGACCCGGCCTTCGGCTTCGAGATCGCGCACATCGTCGAGGACGGCCTGCGCCGCATGTACGGCAGCTCCCCGGAGCACCCGCACGGCGAGGACGTCTTCTACTACCTCACCGTCTACAACGAGCCGATCCAGCACCCGGCCGAGCCGGAGAACGTGGACGTGGAGGGCATCCTCAAGGGCATCCACCGCTTCAGCGAGGGCACCTCCGGCACGGTCCCGGCGCAGATCATGGCGTCCGGCGTCGCGCTCCCCTGGGCCCTGGAGGCCCAGCGCATCCTCGCCGAGGACTGGGACGTGCGGGCCGACGTCTGGTCGGCGACCTCCTGGAACGAGCTGCGGCGCGATGCGGTGGCCTGCGAGGAGTACAACCTGCTGCACCCGGAGGAGGAGCAGCGGGTGCCGTACGTGACCCGCAAGCTCAGCGGCGCCCAGGGCCCGTTCGTGGCCGTCTCCGACTGGATGCGGTCGGTGCCGGACCAGATCGCGCGCTGGGTCCCGGGCCGGTACCAGTCCCTCGGCGCGGACGGTTTCGGCTTCGCGGACACGCGGGGCGCGGCCCGCCGCTTCTTCCACATCGACGCCCAGTCGATCGTGGTGGCGGTCCTCACCGAGCTGGCCCGCGAGGGCAAGGTCGACCGCTCCGCCCTGAAGCAGGCCATCGACCGCTACCGGGTCCTGGACGTGACGGCGGCCGACCCCGGCGCGGCCGGCGGCGACGCGTAGGAGGACCGGCGGTACGAGGAGGGCGGTGGGCAGGCCCCACCGCCCTCCTCCGTCTCCCGGCGCCCGGCCTCCTTACGATGCGGGGCATGAACCCGGGCACCGAGGAACCGACGGCACAGGAACGCTGGGAGCGGCGCACGCAGCGGCCCCTGCTGGCGCTGGCGGTGCTGTTCGCCGTGGCCTACGCCGTGCCGATCGTGGACGGCTCGGTCGGCCGGCCGGTCGCCTTCGCCTGCGCGGTGACCGAGTGGGTGGTGTGGGGCGCCTTCGCCGTCGACTACGGGGTGCGGCTGGGGCTCGCCGGGAACCGGAAGCACTTCGTACGCACCCACTGGCTCGACCTGATCGCGGTGGCGCTGCCGCTCGTCCAGCCGCTCAGGCTGCTGCGGCTCGTCTCGACCCTGCTGCTGGTGGGCCGGCGTGCACGGATGGCCTCGCAGATCCGGCTGACGACGTACGTCGCCGGGTCGGTGGTGGGCCTGCTGATGTTCGGCTCGCTGGCGGTGCTGTCCGTGGAGCGGGACGCGCCGGGCGGGAACATCCGGACGCTGGGTGACGCGGTGTGGTGGTCGTTCACGACGATGACGACCGTGGGGTACGGGGATCTCGCGCCGACCACCGGGGTGGGGCGCCTGCTGGCCGTGGGGCTGATGCTGTCCGGGATCGCGCTGCTGGGTGTGGTGACCGCGAACATCGCGGCGTGGTTCCTCGCGCGGTTCGAGAAGGACGACGCGGAGGAACGGCAGCAGACGGAGGCGATCCGGGCGCTGACGGAGGAGGTACGGAGGCTGCGGGCGGAGGTGACGGCGCTGCGGGAGCGGCGGTAGGCGGGACCGTCCGCCGGTTGCCCGGCGCCGGGGTGACCGCCGGGGCATCGCGCGATCCGGCCTGTCCCGTAACCCCGTCCGGCCACGTGGACAGGGGCTCCCGCGCGTGCCGCACCCGAAGCCCGCCCTCGCCGATTTCCGGAAATCCCCGGCCGGTTCAGGCCGCCGAAGATTCTCCGGCGTCAACGATGCGAGTACCCCGGGTCCCGCGTCCAAGCAGTCCGGGCACAAAAAATGCTGCCTGCGCGCTGCCCCCCTCCAGCAGCGCGCCGCAGCCTCGGCGTCCTCCATGTCCTGCGGAGGACTTGACCCACTGTGACCTGCGGCTCCCACCACAGGGGAGGGTTCGCCCGCACTGTCACCCTGATAGGCGAACCGGTCCCGGCCCGGAGCCCGCCGCCCGACGGCCCGTCAGATGTGCCCCACGCCCGCACCGGCCGCCGCGTTCTCCCCCCTCTTGGTGAGGAGCGCGACCAGCACCGCCGCCACGGCGACCCCGGCGGCGACGAGCGACGCCAGGCTCATGCCGGAGATGAACGTGTCGTGCGCGACCTCCGTGATCTTGGCCGCGACCGGCTCCGGCGTACCCCCGGGCACCGGCGCGACACCCTGCTGCACCGCCTCCGCCGCCTGGCCGAGCTGTTCGGGGCTCAGTTCCGGCAGTCCCGCCCGCGCCCAGTTGCCCGGCAGGTCGTTGTCGACCTTGGAGGCCATCACCGCGCCCAGCACCGCCGTACCGAGGCTGCCGCCGATCTGCATGGCCGCCTGCTGGAGACCGCCGGCCACGCCGGACAGTTCCATCGGGGCGTTGCCGACGATGACCTCCGTGGCACCGACCATGACCGGCGCGAGGCCGAGGCCCAGCACGGCGAACCACAGCGACATGACGCCGCTGCCCGTGTCCTTCTCCAGGGTGGACATGCCGTACATGGCGATCGCGGTCAGCGCCATGCCGCCGACCAGCGGGATGCGGGGACCGGCCTTGGTGATCAGCGCGCCCGCCAGCGGCGAGCCGACGATCATCATGCCGGTGAGCGGCAGCAGGTGCAGACCGGCGTCGACCGGGCTCATGCCGTGCACGTTCTGGAGGTAGAAGGTGACGAAGAACAGGCCGCCCATGAAGGCGATGGCCATCAGCACCATCAGCGCGACGCCCGCCGACAGCGGCACGGACCGGAACAGCGCCAAGGGGATCAGCGGCTCCTTCACCTTCGTCTCCCAGACGGCGAAGAGCGCGAAGCCCACGACGGAGACCGCGACGAACGTCCACGTCCAACCGTCGCCCCAGCCCCACTCCGGGGCCTTGATCAGGGCCCAGACCAGGCAGAACATCGCCGCCGACAGCAGGGCGATGCCGAGGATGTCGAAGGAGCGCGGCGCGTTCTCGGCGCGGTGGTCGAGCAGGATCACGGCACCGAGGGCGACGGCGAGGACGCCGACCGGCACGTTGATGAAGAACACCGACTGCCAGTTGACGTGCTCGACCAGCACGCCGCCGAGGATCGGACCGCCCGCGGTGGACGCGCCGATGACCATGCCCCAGATGCCGATGGCCATGTTGAGCTTCTCGGCGGGGAAGGTGGCCCGCAGCAGACCGAGCGCGGCCGGCATGAGCAGCGCGCCGAACAGCCCCTGGAAGACACGGAAGACGACGACCATCGCGATGCTGCCGGACAGCCCGATGGCCCCCGAGGCGGCGGCGAAGCCGACGACGCCGATGAGGAAGGTCTGCCGGTGGCCGAAGCGGTCACCGAGCTTGCCCGCGGTGATCAGGGAGACCGCCAGGGCGAGGAAGTAGGCGTTGGTGATCCACTGCAGCTCGGACCAGCTGGCGCCGAGGTCCTTGCCGATGGCCGGGTTGGCGATGGCCACGATGGTGCCGTCCAGGGCCACCATCATGACCCCGACGGCCACGGTGACGAGGGTGAACCACGGATGGCCGCGCAGGCCCTTGCCCGGCGCCCGGCCCGACGGGGCGGCCGGCGCCCCGTCCCCCGGCCCCGTCGCGTCAATGGTGATCTGACTAGTCATACATTCGAGGCTAGTGACAGCCGCTGACAGTTGACAAACCAATTCACAAGTCGGTAACTGACAGGACACTCCGCTATAGCCTGAACTGGGAAAACAGTTCGTCGAGAGGCCAGGAAACCCTTGAAGGCAGCAGAAGCGGCGGAGCCGGCAGGCACCACGAAACCCGCGGGCACCACGGAGCCCGCGGGCACCCCGGAGCCCGCGGGCACCGCACACGCCACGCCCCGCCTCGGACTGCGCGAGCGCAAGAAGCAGCGCACCCGGGACGCGCTGCTGCGGGCCGCCCTGGAGCTGTTCACCGCGCGGGGGTACGAGCGGACGACCGTCGACGAGATCGCCGAGGCCGTCGACGTCTCGCAGCGCACCTTCTTCCGCTACTTCGCCAGCAAGGAGGAGGCCGCGTTCTTCGTGTCGCGGCTCGCGGAGGCGCGCTTCGTCGACGCGGTGCGCGCACGGCCCGCGGACGAGCCGCCCCTGGAGGCGCTGCGCCAGTCCCTCGCGGAGAGCTGGGACTCCATCGGCGAGGCCGTCGAGCAGCTCGTGCCGCTGGAGCTGCACATGCGCTTCTACCAGGTGATCGAGTCGACTCCCGCGCTGCTCGCCGCCCACCTGCGGCGCGCGACGGAGCTGGAGGAGGAGATTGCGCGCGTCATCGCCGACCGCGAGGGCCTGGACGTGGACGCCGACCCGCGCCCGCGCGTGGTGGTGGCCGTCTTCGGCGCGGTGATCCGCGTCACGGAGCGGATCTGGTCCGTGGGGGAGGAGGCCACTCTGGGCGCCCTGCGCGACCTGACCTCCTCCTACCTGGCCCAGGTGGAACCGGCGCTGACCGGGAACTGGCGGACCGGGAGGCCCTGACCCTCCCCGCGCGACCGAAACGTGATCCGCGACACTTGGCTCACGCGAGACCGTCTCGTTCTCCTAGTGTGTCCTCCCAGTGACTTCCTTCGACACCTCCCCGCACCTGCTCGACGCCTCCCCTCGTCCGTCCGACACCTCCCCGCACCTGCTCGGCTCCTCCCCGCAGCCGAACCTCTGGCGGGCGCTGCTCGCCCTGGCCGTGGTGTTCGTGATGCTGGCGACCACCGGCTGGACCGCCCTGCGCACCCAGCGGGAAGCCACGCCCCTCGCCGCCTCCGTCGGCGCCTGGGAGCACGGCCGGATCGACGGCCGCCGGCTGCCGGATGCGCAGGACGCCCCCGCCCGGCTGGCCCGTTTCTTCGCCTCCCTCACCGAGGGGCAGCGGGCGTACCTCGCCCGCCGCTACCCGCTCGCGGTCGGCAACATGAACGGCGCGCCCGTCGAGCTGCGCTACCGCGCCAACCGGATCGCGCTCGGCCAGGCCCGCGAGGCCGAGCTCACGCGCCTGCACGACAGCCGCCTCAGCCCTGCCGGGCAGCAGGAGGCGGCCCGCCGTATGCACCGCCTGGAGGCGCTGCTGCGGCCCGAACGGCACATCCTGGCCTTCGACCCGGAGGGCTCCGGCCGGGTCGCGGAGGTCTTCGGGGACCTGGACCGCGCCGAGCGCGTGTCCGTGGTCGTCCCGGGCGTCGACACCGACCTGCTCACCTACCAGCGCACCCGGCGCAAGTACACGGCGCCGGCCGGCATGGCCGAGGCGCTGTACGCGGCCGAGCGCGAGGCGAGCCCCTCGACCCGGACGGCCGTGATCGCCTGGGCCGACTACACCGCGCCCAGCGGGCTCGGCGTGGAGTCGGCCACGGCGATGCGCGCCGACGCCGGTGCCGTCCGGCTGGACGCGCTGGTGCGGGCGCTGCCCGGGGACGCGCCCGTCTCGCTGTTCTGCCACAGCTACGGCTCGGTGGTGTGCGGCCGGGCCGCCCCCGCGCTGCCCGGCCGGGTGTCCGACATCGCGGTGGCCGGCAGCCCCGGCATGCGCGCCGCGAGCGCCGCCCACCTGCGCACCTCGGCCCGGGTGTGGGCGATGCGGGACGCCGACGACTGGATCCAGGATGTGCCGTACCTGGAGGTCGGCGGGTTCGGCCACGGCGCCGACCCGGTGTCGGCGGCCTTCGGGGCGCGGGTGCTGTCGGCGCGGGGCGCCGAGGGGCACGGGGGCTACTTCGTCCCGGGCACCCAGAGCCTGGCGAACTTCGCCGGGATCGGCGTCGGCGCGTACCGCTCGGTCGCCTGCGCCGGACAGGACGACACCTGCCGGGCGGGTTTGTCCGCCACGACGGCGGCCGGACGCGCGTAGAGACCGCAGGAACTGCGGCCTGCGCGAGGAGGGGACGGAAGAGCTCATGCCGCATACGATGAGCCGCATGGGTGACGTACTGGCCGGATTTCATGCCGCCTGGGAGTTCGAGTCCGACTCCGTGCTCATCCGTTACGAACGGGGGATACGGACACCGAAGCTGCTGCAGGTGCTGGGGGAACGCCGGATCCCCCTGGAGGCGCTCGCGGACGTCACGCTGACGCCCGGCAGGCGCGGCACCGTGGTCCTGCGCGCCGAGCCGCGCCCCGGCGCCGATCCGCTGATGGAGGCGGCGGCGGGACAGCTGAAGGAGGCGTGCGACCCGTACCGGCTGGTGCTGCCGGCCGAGCGGGAGACGCTCGCCGAGTACTACGCCGACGAGTTGCGGGCGCTGCTGACCGAGAGCGGTCCGGCCGAGCGTCACCTGGTGGCCGCGCCCGAGCCGCCGCTGCAGTTCAAGGCGTACGACGGGAAGGCGTCCTTCGACGGCACGTCGGTGTTCTTCCGGTGGTTCTGGACGGGCGCCTCGTCGGCGAAGTGGAAGGCCGGTGACCAGACGTTCGAGGTCACCGACCTGGCCGGGGTGGAGTGGCGCTCGCCGGAGGTGTTCGAGGGGTATCTGCGGCTGCTGCGGCGCGACGGGGCCGCGCCGCCCGCGCAGGCCGACCAGGACCCGGCGGCCGTGGTGTTCGGGCTCGGTTACGGGGCCGTGCACGAGTCGCTGCCGCTGGCCGCCGCCGTGCTGGCGGCGGTCCGGGAGCGCGGCCCGGTGGCCGCCCTCCCGGTGGCGGCGGCCCGCCGCGACCCCGCCGACATCGCCGAGCGCATCCGTCACCTGGGCGAGTTGCACCAGGCGGGACTGGTGACGGACGAGGAGTTCTCCGCCAAGAAGGCCCAGCTGCTGGCCGAGTTGTGACCGCCGGCCGCCCCGCGGCCACCGGCTCACTCAGCCCGCTCGTCCCAGCCCGCTCACTCCCGTCCGCTCACTCCCGCCCCGCCGACGTGAACGCCATGTCCGCGTACCGGTCCCCCGCCACCTTGCCCGCGATCGGCTCCAGCAGCGCCAGCTGATCCTCCGTCAGGACGATCCGCGTGGCCGCCACGTTCTCCGTCACCCGCTCCGGCTTGCGGGTGCCCGGGATCGGCACCACCGGCAGGCCGTGCACCGCCGCCCGCTGCTGCGCCCAGGCCAGCGCGATCTGCCCGAGGGTGGCGCCGTGGGCCTCGGCCACGGCCCGCACCGGCTGGAGCAGCGCCGCGTTGGCGGCGGCGTTGTCACCGGTGAACCGGGGCTGCTGGCGGCGGAAGTCGTCGGCGGTCAGGTCCTTCTCGGCCTGGACGAACGCCCCGGTGAGGAAGCCCCGGCCCAGCGGCGAGTACGGCACGAGGGCCACGCCCAGCTCACGGGCGGCCGGCACCACCCGCGCCTCGATGTCCCGGCTGAACAGCGACCACTCCGACTGCACGGCGGCGATCGGGTGCACGGCGTGCGCGGCCCGCAGCTCGTCGGCGGTGACCTCGCTCAGCCCGAGGTGCTTGACCTTGCCCTCGCGCACCAGCTCCGCCATGGTGCCGACGCTCTCCTCGATCGGCACGTTCACGTCGCGCCGGTGCATGTAGTAGAGGTCGATCACGTCGACGCCGAGGCGCTTGAGGCTGGCCTCGACGGCCTGGCGGATGTAGGGCGGGTCGTTGCGGATGATCCGCTTGGTCGGGTCGTCCGGCGGGATCGACAGGGCGAACTTGGTCGCGATGACGACCTCGTCGCGGTGCGCCGCGAAGAACGGCGCGAGGAACCGCTCGTTCTCCCCCGCCCCGTAGGCGTCCGCCGTGTCGTAGAGCGTGACGCCGAGTTCCAGCGCCCGTTCCAGGGTCGCCCGGGAGGCGCCGGCGTCCGCGGGCCCGTAGGCGAAGCTCATGCCCATGCAGCCCAGGCCCTGGACGCCCACCTCGGGGCCGTCCGTGCCCAGCGTCACTGTCGTGAGGGTGCTGTCCGTCATCGGGACCTCTCCGACGCCAGGGCCCGCCCGGCGTCCGCGTAGAAATCGATCTTCCGGTCGAGCACGGCGAGCGTGCCCTGGAGTTCGGCGATCCGGGCCAGGACGTCCTCCCGGGTCGCCTTCAGCAGTGCGAAGCGTTCGGCGTAGGTGTGGTCGCCCGCCCGCACGAGTTCGGCGTACCGCACCATGTCCGCGACCGGCATGCCGGTCAGCCGGAGCTTGCCGACCAGCTCGATCCAGTCGAGGTCGCGGTTGCGGTAGCGGCGCTGGCCGGTGTGCGAGCGGTCGATGTGCGGCATCAGCCCGATCCGCTCGTACCAGCGCAGGGTGTGCGCCGTCAGGCCGGTGAGGGTGGCGACCTCACTGATGGTGTACCTGTCCTGCCCGTCCGGACGCCGGTCGCCCTGGGGCGGTCCGGCGCAGCCGCCGGTCCGGGTGGTCGTGGTCTCCGTCACCGTCATGGCCCCAAGCTAGAACCTTGGAGCGCACTCCAAGCAAGCGCCGGCGACGGGAAATGCGCGGGACGCGTCACGCTACCGCCGGCCGGCGTGCACCACCATGACTCTCGTACGCCGTGCCGTGCCGTGCCGGAGGACGCCGGGGAAGTCCTGCGTCTGCGCCAAGTGATGATCGACTCGATGGCCGCCGCGCCCACGTCCGCCGAGTGGCACGCGGCGTCCCTGCCGCTCCTGCGGAGGAAACCGGCCGACCCGGACGGGGACTTCGCCGCGTTCGTCGTGGATCACCCCCGGCGGCCGGGGGCGCTGGCGGCACTGGTGGCCGGGACGCTGGAGTACCGGATCGGCCGGGCGGGCAACCCGCACGGGATGACCGGATACGTCTTCAGCGTCGCCACCGACCCGGACGCGCGGCGGCGCGGCCACGCGCGCGCCTGCATGGAGGAACTCCTCGCCTGGTTCCGCGAGCGCGGCGCCGGGCACGTGACGCCGGCCGCGTCCCCGGCGCCGGGCCGCCGTACCGGCCGCCGGGCTTCACGTGTGACTCCGACCCCTCGGTGCGGCCGTACCCGTGAGCCGCTTAGGCTCACAGGCATGTCCTTGAAGAGCCTTGCGTTGATCGAGAACTGGCCGGTTCCCGCCGCCGCGGCGGGCGTCGTACGCGCGGACGGCACGGTGGCGGGGGTGCACGGCCCGGCCGGGCGGCGGTTCCCGCTGGCCTCGGTCACCAAGCCGCTCGCGGCGTACGCGGCCCTCGTCGCCTACGAGGAGGGCGCGATCGAGCTGGACGAGCCCGCCGGGCCGCCCGGCGCGACCGTCCGCCACCTGCTCGCCCACACCTCCGGCCTCGCCTTCGACGAGCACCGGGTGACGGCGGCGCCCGGTGAGCGGCGGCTGTACTCCAACGCCGGTTTCGAGCAGCTCGGCGACCACATCGCCAAGGCGACGGACATCCCGTTCGCCGAGTACCTGCGCCAGGCGGTGCTGGAGCCGCTGGGCATGACGTCCACCACGCTGGACGGCTCCCCCGCCAAGGACGGGGTGTCCACGGTGGAGGACCTGCTGCGGTTCGCCGCCGAGGTGCAGGCGCCGCGCCTGCTGGATGCGCGCACGGTCGCCGACGCGATGACCGTGCAGTACCCGGGCACCAAGGGCGTCCTGCCGGGCTACGGCCACCAGAACCCCAACGACTGGGGCCTCGGTTTCGAGATCCGCGACGGCAAGTCCCCGCACTGGACGGGCGCGTCGTCCTCGCCGCGCACGTTCGGGCACTTCGGCCAGTCGGGTACGTTCCTGTGGATCGACCCCGACGCGGGCCTCGCCTGCGTCGCCCTGACGGACCGGGCGTTCGGCCCCTGGGCGGTCGAGGCGTGGCCGCCGTTCACGGACGCGGTCCTCGCCGAGGCACGCCGGGGCCTGTCCGGCGGATCGAGGTAGGAGCCGCGAACGGACCGTGGTCACGGCCACGGCCACGGTGACGGCCCGGGCACGGCGCCCGCGTTCCCCCGCGGCGGACCGTGCGGGCCGTCACGCGGCGGGCCGCCGCGCGTACACCTCTGTCTCGATCTTCATCCGGGGGTCGGCGAGGCCGCACACGAGCATGGTGGCCGCCGGCCTCACCTCGCCGAAGGCCTGGCGCAGGACCGGCCAGCAGGGCTCGAAGTCCTCGCGGTCGGGCAGCAGGTAGCGCACCCGCACCACGTCGGCGAAGGTGCACTCCGCCTCGGCCAGCGCGGCCTCGATGTTGCGCAGGCACTGCCGCGCCTGCTCCACCACGTCGTCGGAGATCGTCATGGTGGTGTAGTCGAACCCGGTCGTCCCGGACACGTGCACCCAGTCGCCGTCGACCACGGCACGGGCATAGCCGATCTGCTCCTCGAAGGCCGAGCCGCTGAGGATCGCGCGTCGCTCTGTCATGCGCCGAACGCTAAGCGGCCGGCCCGGATACGTCTAATACAGCGTGCGGCATGGCCTGATATCCCTAGGGGTATGGAGCGCCCCGAACTGCCCCTGCGGCAGCTGCACGCCTTCGTCGTGCTCGCCGAAGAACTCCACTTCGGCCGCGCGGCCGCCCGCCTGGGCATCGCCCAGCCGCCGCTGAGCCAGCAGATCCGCCGCCTGGAGGACAAGGTCGGCCACGCCCTGTTCAGCCGGGAACCGGGACGCGTCGCGCTCACCCCGGCGGGCCGGGAACTGCTGCCCGCCGCCCGGCGGGCCCTCGCCGACCTCGCGGACGGCCTGGCCGCGGCCCGGGCCGTCGGCGGCGGCCGGACCGGCCGCCTGCGGATCGGCTTCGCCGCCTCCCTCGCCCTGACCGTCCTGCCCGGCCTGCTGCGCACCTTCCGGCAGCGGTTCCCTGACGTGCGCCTGGACATCCACGAGATGACCACCGCGCCGCAGATCGCCGCTCTGCACGACAAGGCCATCGACGTCGGCCTGCTGCGCGAGCCTCCCGACGACGAGCCGGAGCTCGGCTTCCGGACGGTGCTGCGCGAGCCGTTCGTGGCGGTGCTGCCGGCCGGCCACCCCCTGGCGGCCCGGCGGACCGTGCGGCTGGAGCAGCTGGCGGACTCGCCCTTCGTGCTGCTGCCCCGCGCGGTCGGCCCGGGCCTGCACGACCAGATCACCGGCTTGTGCGCCGCGGCGGGGTTCACCCCGCGGACAGCCCAGCACGCGGTGGAGTGGCAGACCGTGTGCGCCCTGGTGGAAACCGGTCTGGGCGTCTCCCTGGCCCCGGCGAGCATCCGGCGCATCCGCCTCAAGGGCGTCGCCTTCCGCGGGATCGAGCCCGGCACCGCCCGTACGCGGGTCGCCGTCGCCTGGCGCAAGGACGACCCAAGTCCCCTGGTGGCACATCTGCTGGAGACCGTCAGCCAAGACCCGCCGGGCAGTTGCTAGGCGGACATCTCCCACACCAGCACCTCGGCGTCCGTCACCCCGGCCGCCGCCACGCCCCGCTCCCCGGTGAGGCGCGCCGCGTCCCCGGGGCCCAGCTCGGTGTCCGCCAGCCGTACCGTCCCGCGGACGACGTGGACGTACACGTACGGCGCGTCCGGCACCGCCCACCGCTGCCCCGCCCCCGGCCGGTGCGCGCGCAGGACCGCGCCGGCCTCCGGGACGGCGTAGGGGGCGGCGTCGGCGAGGCCGCGGACGACCTCGTGGCGCGGGTCGCCGTCCGCCTCCCGCGGGACCAGCCACATCTGCACGAAGGTCAGGGGCGCGTCCCCGTCGTTGCGCTCCACGTGCCGCACCCCGCCCGCCGCGCTGAGCCGCTGCACGTCCCCGGGGCGCACGACCGTCTCGTGCCCGGTGCTGTCCCGGTGGGTCAGCTCGCCCTCCACCACCCATGTGACGATCTCGGTGTGGCGGTGCGGGTGCTCGTCGAAGCCCGCGCCGGGGGCGAGCCGCTCCTCGTTGCAGGCGATCAGGGCGCCGAAGCGCAGGTTCTCGGGGTCGTAGTGGGGGCCGAAGGAGAAGGCGTGCCGGGTGGTGATGCCGGCTTCCGCCTCGCCTCCCGGGTAGCGCTCGTCGGCGCGGCGTACGTCGATCACGGCGTCCACCGTAGACCCGGCGGCACGCGCCGCCGTCCGGATGAGGCAGTCTTGTCCCGTGCCCGAACCCGAAACCAGCAGGCCCGAACCCGCCCCGCACCCCGCCCATCCGCACACCGCGACCCTGAGGCGGCTGGAGCAGTCCTCCGGCTCCCTCGCCGCGCAGGCGATCGCGCGGATGGACGAGACACTGCCCTGGTACCGGGCCATGCCGCCGGAGAACCGTTCCTGGATCGGGCTGGTCGCCCAGGCGGGCATCGCCGCCTTCACCGAGTGGTTCCGGCACCCGGAGGCCCCGCAGGCCATCTCCACCGACGTCTTCGGGACCGCGCCGCGCGAGCTGACCCGGGCGATCACGCTGCGGCAGACCGTGGAGATGGTGCGGACCACGATCGAGGTGATGGAGTCCGCGATCGACGAGGTCGCCGCCCCCGGGGACGAGTCGGTGCTGCGCGAGGCGCTGCTGGTGTACGCCCGCGAGATCGCCTTCGCCACCGCGCAGGTGTACGCCCAGGCCGCCGAGGCACGCGGTGCCTGGGACGCGCGGCTGGAGTCCCTCGTGGTGAACGCGGTGCTCAGCGGGGAGGCCGACGAGGGGGCGGTGTCCCGGGCCGCCGCGCTGGGCTGGAACTCCCCGGAGCACGTGTGCGTGGTGCTGGGCACGGCACCCGACGGCGACTCGGAGCTGACCGTGGAGGCGATCCGGCGGGCCGCCCGGCACGCCA
Source organism: Streptomyces sp. NPDC006134 (assembly GCF_040628835.1). Taxonomy (NCBI): domain Bacteria; kingdom Bacillati; phylum Actinomycetota; class Actinomycetes; order Kitasatosporales; family Streptomycetaceae; genus Streptomyces; species Streptomyces sp. NPDC006134. Next base: position 34,701 of record NZ_JBEXTV010000001.1, read on the forward strand.
AGCTCCAGGTGCTGACCGGGGTGCTCGGGAACCGGCTCGTCGTCATCGCGGGCGGCAGCGACAACCCCCTCGCCGTCGCGAAGTCGCTGATCGGGCCGTTCGCGCAGGGCCCGGTCGTCGCCGGGCCCGTCGTGCCGGACCTCCAGGCGGCGACCCGGTCCGCGCAGGCCGCCGCGGCCGGGCTGAAGGCGTGCTCGGCGTGGCAGGACGCCCCGCGGCCGGTGCTGGCGGACGATCTGCTTCCGGAGCGCGCGATCGCCGGAGACCCCTCGGCCCGCGAGCAGCTGGTGGAGGAGATCTACAGACCGCTGGAGGAGGCCGGGGCCGCGCTGCTGGAGACGCTGAGCGTCTACCTGGAGCAGGCGAGCAGTCTGGAAGGGGCCGCCCGGATGCTGTTCGTCCACCCCAACACCGTGCGCTACCGGCTCCGACGTGTGACTGACGTCACCGGCTGGTCGCCCTCCGATGTACGCTCGGCGTTCACGCTGCGGATCGCGCTGATCCTGGGGCGTCTGGCCGACGGAGATCAGCAAACCTAGTCTTTTGTCGAGGACCTACAAAACCCCCTCGTGTTCTTCGTCCCTGTCCCCACGGGCGGCCGCGGCCGTCCCCAAGAGAGAGTGTGAGAGTGCTCGTACTCGTCGCTCCCGGCCAGGGCGCCCAGACGCCCGGCTTCCTGACTGAATGGCTCGAACTGCCCGGTGCCGCCGACCGCGTCGCCGCGTGGTCGGACGCCATCGGACTCGACCTCGTCCACTACGGCACGAAGGCCGACGCGGAGGAGATCCGCGACACCGCCGTCGCCCAGCCGCTGCTCGTCGCCGCCGGGATTCTCTCGGCCGCGGCACTCGGTGACATGACCGAGATCGCCCCGGGTGCGGTCGCGGGCCACAGCGTCGGCGAGATCACCGCCGCCGCCTTCGCGGGCGTCCTCGACGACACCGCCGCGCTGTCCCTCGTGCGCAAGCGGGGCCTGGCCATGGCCGAGGCCGCCGCGGTCACCGAGACCGGCATGTCGGCGCTGCTCGGCGGCGACCCCGAGGTGAGCGTCGCGCACCTGAAGAAGCTGGGCCTGACCCCGGCCAACATGAACGGCGCGGGCCAGATCGTCGCGGCCGGCACCCTGGAGCAGCTCGCCGCGCTGAACGAGGACAAGCCCGAGGGCGTCCGCAAGGTCGTCCCGCTGAAGGTCGCCGGCGCCTTCCACACCCACCACATGGCGCCCGCCGTGGAGAAGCTGGCCGAGGCCGCCCAGGCACTCACGCCCGCCGCCCCGAAGGTCGCCTACGTCTCCAACCGGGACGGGCAGGCCGTCGCCTCCGGCGCCGAGGTGCTCGACCGCCTGGTCGGCCAGGTCGCCAACCCGGTCCGCTGGGACCTGTGCATGGAGACCTTCAAGGAGCTCGGCGTCACCGCCCTGATCGAGGTGTGCCCCGGCGGCACCCTCACCGGGCTGGCCAAGCGGGCACTGCCCGGGGTCAAGACGCTGGCTCTGAAGTCCCCCGCCGACCTCGACGCCGCTCGCGAGCTCGTCGCCGAGACGTCAACACCTGCCGCCGACGCGGCGGGCGCCTGACAAGGAGCCCGAGAACATGTCGAAGATCAAGCCCAGCAAGGGCGCCCCGTACGCGCGCATCCTCGGTGTCGGCGGCTACCGCCCGACCCGGGTGGTGCCGAACGAGGTGATCCTGGAGAAGATCGACTCGTCCGACGAGTGGATCCGCTCCCGCTCCGGCATCGAGACCCGGCACTGGGCGTCGCCGGAGGAGACGGTCGCGGCGATGTCCATCGAGGCCTCCGGCAAGGCCCTCGCGGACGCCGGGATCGACGCCGGACAGATCGGCGCCGTGGTCGTCTCGACGGTGTCGCACTTCAGCCAGACCCCGGCCGTCGCCACCGAGATCGCCGACAAGCTGGGCACGGACAAGGCCGCCGCCTTCGACATCTCGGCGGGCTGCGCGGGCTTCGGCTACGGCCTCACCCTCGCCAAGGGCATGGTCGTCGAGGGTTCGGCGGAGTACGTCCTCGTCATCGGCGTGGAGCGGCTCTCCGACCTGACCGACCTGGAGGACCGGGCGACGGCCTTCCTCTTCGGCGACGGCGCGGGCGCGGTCGTGGTCGGCCCCTCCCAGGAGCCGGCGATCGGCCCGACCGTGTGGGGCTCGGAGGGCGACAAGGCCGAAACGATCAAGCAGACGGTCCCGTGGAACAAGTACCGCATCGGCGACGTCTCCGAGCTGCCCCTCGACAACGAGGGCAACGTGAAGTTTCCTGCGATCACGCAGGAGGGCCAGGCGGTGTTCCGCTGGGCCGTGTTCGAGATGGCGAAGGTCGCCCAGCAGGCGCTGGACGCGGCCGGAATCACCCCGGACGAGCTGGACGTCTTCATCCCGCACCAGGCCAACGTGCGGATCATCGACTCGATGGTGAAGACCCTGAAGCTGCCGGAGCACGTCACGGTCGCCCGTGACATCCGCACCACCGGCAACACCTCGGCCGCCTCGATCCCGCTCGCGATGGAGCGGCTCCTGGCGACCGGCGAGGCGAAGAGCGGCGACACCGCGCTCGTCATCGGCTTCGGGGCGGGTCTCGTCTACGCCGCGACGGTCGTTACCCTCCCTTAGGCACTTTCGTACCGGATCATTCCCCGGTACGGGAACCCGCGCCTCCTGCCGCTGACGCGGCGGGTGCCGCATTCTCTGGATCCTCTGGAACACAACGAAGGAGCGCCACCATGGCCGCCACTCAGGAAGAGATCGTCGCCGGTCTCGCGGAGATCGTGAACGAGATCGCCGGCATCCCGGTTGAGGACGTCCAGCTGGACAAGTCCTTCACCGACGACCTGGACGTCGACTCGCTGTCCATGGTCGAGGTCGTCGTCGCCGCCGAAGAGCGCTTCGACGTCAAGATCCCGGACGAGGACGTCAAGAACCTCAAGACCGTCGGCGACGCGACCGACTACATCCTCAAGCACCAGGCCTGAGTCTGCTCGGGCCGGTGCCCCGGCCCCGCCACCCGGCGGTGGCGCCGCTGATCCTCGTCAACGTTGGAGAGAGAATTCCCGTGAGCCCGACCAATCGCACCGTGGTCGTCACCGGTATCGGCGCAACCACACCGCTGGGTGGCGACGCAGCCTCGACCTGGGAGGGCCTGGTCGCCGGTCGTTCCGGCGCCAAGCCCCTGGAGCAGGAGTGGGCCGCCGAGCAGGCGGTCCGCATCGCGGCCCCGGTCGCCGTGGAGCCGACCGAGGTCATCCCGCGTCCGCAGGCCCGCCGCCTGGACCGCTCGGCGCAGTTCGCGCTGATCGCGGCCAAGGAGGCCTGGGCCGACGCCGGCTTCGAGGCGAAGGCCGGCGAGGGCGCCGCCATCGACCCCGACCGGCTCGGCGCGGTCATCGCCTCCGGCATCGGCGGCGTGACGACCCTGCTGGACCAGTACGACGTGCTGAAGGAGAAGGGCGTCCGCCGCGTCTCCCCGCACACCGTTCCCATGCTGATGCCCAACAGCCCGTCGGCCAACGTGGGGTTGGCCGTGGGCGCCCGGGCGGGCGTGCACACGCCGGTCTCCGCCTGCGCGTCGGGCGCCGAGGCCATCGGCTACGCCATCGAGATGATCCGCACCGGCCGTGCCGACGTCGTCGTCGCCGGCGGTACGGAGGCGGCGATCCACCCGCTGCCCATCGCCGCGTTCGGCAACATGATGGCGATGTCCAAGAACAACGACGACCCGCAGGGCGCCTCCCGCCCCTTCGACGTCGCCCGTGACGGTTTCGTCCTCGGCGAGGGCGCCGGCGTGCTCGTCCTGGAGTCCGCCGAGCACGCCGCCGCGCGCGGCGCCCGCGTCTACGCGGAGGCGGTCGGCCAGGGCATCTCCGCCGACAGCCACGACATCGTGCAGCCGGAGCCGGAGGGCCGCGGCATCGCGCACGCCCTGCAGAACCTGCTGGACCGCACCGACCTGGACCCGAAGGAGATCGTGCACGTCAACGCGCACGCCACCTCCACGCCGGCCGGTGACATCGCCGAGCTGAAGGCGCTGCGCAAGGTGTTCGGCGACGACACCGACCACTTCGCGGTCTCCGCGACCAAGTCGATGACCGGTCACCTGCTCGGTGGCGCGGGCGGCGTGGAGTCCGTCGCGACCGTGCTCGCCCTGTACCACCGGGTGGCCCCGCCGACCATCAACATCGAGAACCTGGACCCCGAGGCCGAGGCCAACGCCGACATCGTCCGCGACGAGGCGCGCAAGCTGCCCGTCGAGGGCCGCATCGCCGCGCTGAACGACTCGTTCGGCTTCGGCGGGCACAACGTGGTGCTGGCGTTCCGCACCGTCTGAGCCGACGGTACGGCAGCCGCCCGTACGCAGCCGAGAAGGGCCCCCACCACTACTGGGTGGGGGCCCTTCTCGCGTGCTCGGCGGTGCTCGGCGGCGGGGCCGGGGGTCACACCACCTGGTGCAGCCAGCGCACCGGCGCGCCCTCGCCCGCGTACCGGAACGGCTCCAGTTCGTCGTCCCACGGTTTGCCGAGCAGCTTGGCGAGCTCGGCCTCCAGGTCGGTCTCGCCGCGCTGGGAGCGGACCAGGGCGGCGCGCAGCCGGTCCTCCGGGATCAGGATGTCGCCGTGGATGCCGGTGACGGCGTGGAAGATACCGAGATCGGGCGTGCAGCTGTAGCGTTCGCCCTCGGCGGCGGCGCTGGGCTCGGCGGTCACCTCGAAGCGCAGCAGGTGCCAGCCGCGCAGCGCGGACGCCAGCTTGGAGGCGGTGCCGGCCTGGCCCTGCCAGGAGAACTCCGAGCGCCAGGTGCCGGGGGCGGCGGGCTGCCGGATCCAGTCCAGGCTGACGCGGGTGCCGAGCACACCGGCGACGGCCCACTCGACGTGCGGGCAGAGCGCGCGCGGCGCGGAGTGCACGTACAGAACTCCACGTGTCGTCACCGGAACCTCCGGGCAGAGCGGGACATCTCGGAACGGGCGGAACGGCCGTGACCGGGCAGGTCACGTTGAGGCGAGGCTACCGTGCGGCGAGGCGCGGAGTGTGACGTACCGTCGGTCCCGGTGCCGGGAATCATCGGCCATTCACCCGGCAGGACGCTTGTACGGGCGGTGAGCCGCCGCATCGCCGCCCCGGGGAACCCTGACGCGCTGTCATGGGTTCTGCTGGGCAAGGAAGGACGACCGGGACGACCGAGGGACCGAGGACACGGACCCGGAAGGGACCAGGGAATGCGGAGCCGACGCCGCCGTACGCGGGCGGTCCTCAGTGTGCTCGCCGCCGCCGTCGTGGGCGTCGCGGGCTGTGACGCGGCCGGCGGGGACTCCTCCGCCCCCGAGGCGCGGCGGACGCCTCCGGCCCCGGTCTGGGACCCGAGCCCCGGTTCGGTCGCCGCCGTGGGCGACTCCATCACCCGCGGCTTCGACGCCTGCTCGGTCCTGTCGGACTGCCCGGAGGTGTCGTGGGCGACGGGGAGCAGCCCGGAGGTGGACAGTCTCGCCGTGCGGCTGCTGGGGAGGGCGAAGGCGGCGGAGCGGAGCTGGAACTACGCGGTCACCGGGGCGCGGATGGCGGACCTGCCCGGGCAGATGGCCCGGGCTGCGGCGCGCCGGCCGGAGCTGGTGGCGGTGATGGTGGGGGCGAACGACGCCTGCCGGGCCTCGGTGTCGGCGATGACCCCGGTGGCGGACTTCCGGGCCGGTTTCGAGGACGCGATGCGCACCCTGCGCAAAGCCCTGCCCAAGTCTCAGGTGTACGTGGCGAGCATCCCCGACCTGAAGCGGCTGTGGTCGCAGGGGCGTACCAACCCGCTGGGCAAGCAGGTGTGGAAGCTGGGCGTCTGCCCGTCGATGCTGGGAGACGCGGACGCCCTGGACGCGGCGGCCGTACAGCGCCGGGACGCGGTGGAGCGGCGGGTGGCGCAGTACAACGCGGTCCTGCGCGAGGTCTGCGCGCGGGACCGCCGGTGCCGCAGCGACGGCGGCGCGGTGCACGCGTTCCGCTTCGGCACGGAGCAGCTGAGCCACTGGGACTGGTTCCACCCGAGCGTGGACGGGCAGGCGCGGCTGGCGGAGATCGCTTACCGGACGGTCACGGCCGAGGAGCGGTGACCTAGAGTTCCGCACATGAACGAACGTTTCGGCACACTTCCCGACGGCACGCCCGTCCACCGCTGGACCCTGGAACGGGCGGGCGTGCGGGTCCGCGTCCTGTCCTACGGCGGCATCGTGCAGTCCGCCGAGGTCCCCGGCCGGGACGGGCGGCGTGCCGACGTGGTGCTGGGGTTCGCGGACCTGGACGGCTACCTGGCGCACCCGGAGCCGTACCTGGGCGCCCTCGTCGGGCGGTACGCCAACCGGATCGCGGGCGGCCGGTTCACGCTGGACGGGCGGACGCACACGCTCGCGCGGAACGACGGGCCGAACTGCCTGCACGGCGGCGCGCGCGGCTTCGACCAGCACGTGTGGGACGCCTCCCCCGTCGACCACGGGGTCCGCCTGTCCCGGGTCAGCCCGGACGGCGAGGAGGGCTTCCCGGGGCGCCTGGAGGTCTCGGCGACGTACACGCTCGACGCGTCCGGGGCGCTGCGGATCGCCTACGAGGCGGTCACCGACGCGCCGACCGTGGTGAACCTGACCAACCACAGCTACTTCGACCTGGGCGGCGCGGGCGGTACGGGCGGCGCGGGCGGCGTGGGCGGCCACGAACTGCGGCTGGCGGCCTCCCGGTACACGCCGGTCGACGCGGACCTGATCCCGGCGGGGGCGCCCGAGGACGTCACCGGGACCCGGTTCGACTTCCGGCGGGCGCGCCCGGCCGGGACGGGCTACGACCACAACTTCGTCCTGGACAAGGGTGTGACGGCCACGCCCGTGGAGGTCGCCGAGCTGTATCACCCGGCGTCCGGGCGGGCGCTGACGGTGGCGACCACCGAACCCGGCCTCCAGCTCTACACGGCGGACCACCTGGGCGAGCCCTTCGGACCCGGTGCCGGCATCGCGCTGGAGACGCAGCACTTCCCCGACTCCCCGAACCGCCCGGAGTTCCCGAGCACGGTGCTGCGGCCGGGCGAGGTGTACCGGTCCGAGACGGTGTACGGCTTCACCACGCGCTGAGCGACCGTCATGCGCTGAGCGTCCGACGTGCGCTGTGCATCCACCACATGCTGGGTGTTCATTGCGCACCGGGGCCGGACGCCGTGAGCCCCGGCCCGGCCGTCAGGTCCCGGGCCGGGGCTGCCGGCGGGGGGTGGAGGGATTACCGGGTCAGACGTTAGCCGTCGCGGCGGGCCCACGCCCCGGGATCGCGCGACCCGCCCGGGGTCCGTACGAACCCTTCACACACCGACACGAACCGGTCGTCCCGTCTCCCGTACGGGAGCACAAGGAAGGCGCACCGGCCGCCTCGTGCGCCACGCACCATGGCGTACGCCCCTGCCGTCACGGGATACTGCCGCGGTCCGGCGGCACCCCACGGCGACGGAAGGACCTGAGTCCTCGTGAGATCCACACCTGTCCGCATCGGCCTGGCCGGCCTGGTCCTGGTGGCGGGGCTCGCGGCCCCGGCGACGACGGCCGCGGCGGTTCCGGCCTCCCCGCCGGCCACGGCGGCCCCCTCCCCCACCGTCGAGGAGCGGCGGCTCGACCGGGCCGTGCCGCAGGAGATCCTGCGGCGCTCCGGATTCGACTCCCTGACGGCGGACTTCGCCCGCGCACTGGGCCGGGCGCGCTCCTGTGCCGAGGCCCGCCGGACCGTCGTCCGCGAGGGCTCGGCGCTGTGGCGGCGGGCCGTGGACCGGGCGCAGGGCCGGGGCCCGGCGGGCGGGGACCTCAGCCGGGACGACGACCGGCCGCTGTACTGGGCGCGGCTCGCCATGGCCCGGGAGATACGGACCTGGGAGCCGGAGTTCGGGCTCGGCGACCGGCAACGGGCCCGGCTCCTCGGCGAGCTGGAGCGCACCTCGCGCGGCCAGGCCGACCTGCGCCACCCCCGTGGCGAGGGCCTCAAGCGGGTCCTGGTCACCGGCTTCGACCCGTTCACCCTGGACCGGGACATCCGCACCTCCAACCCCTCCGGTGCCGCCGCGCTCGCCCTCGACGGCACGGTGATCGAGACGGCGGCCGGTCCGGCGCGGGTGGAGACGGCCGTGTTCCCGGTGCGCTGGCGGGACTTCGGGGAGGGGACGGTGGAGCGGACGCTGCGGCCGTACCTGCCGCGGGCCGATCTATTCGCGACCGTGAGCCAGGGCCGTGCCGGGCGGTTCGACATCGAGCGGACGAACGGGGCCTGGCGGGGCGGTTTCCCGGACAACGAGAACGTCTCCCGCACGGAGACCGTCCCGGTCGCCGACCCGGCCTCGCAGCCGCAGTGGACGACGACCACCCTGCCGTACCGGGAGATCACGGCCGCGGCGACCGGGCGTTTCCCCGTGTACGACAACACGGGCGTGACCGAGATCCCGGCGGGGGGCACCGAGCCCGTCGTCCGGCCGGACGGGCCGACTCCCGGCTCGACGGCCCGGGCCGGGGGCGGCGGGGACTACCTCTCCAACGAGATCGCCTACCGGGCGACGCTGCTGCGGGACCGGCTGGGGCTGCGCGGGACGCTGCCGGGCGGGCATGTGCACACGCCGGTGCTGGAGTTCGGCGCCGGGAACACCACCGAGGTCACCGACCCGCGGTTCGTGCGCAACCGGCTGGACATCGTCGCGCAGGTGCGCGCGATCGTGGCCGTGGCGCTCGGTGCGGCGGAGCGGACGCGAGGCTGACGCCGGGGACCGCCGGGGCGGTGGTGCCGGCGCCGGCGAGCATCCCGGTCACCTTCGCGTGGGGCACTCGCTCGCCCGGTGTCATCCGGTCACCCGGTCACCCGGTCACTGCCGGAGGCTCCGCTCCTCCGCTCCGTCCGCTCCGTCCGCGGCGGCGGGGTCCTCGTCCCGGCCGCGGTTCTCCTCGCCGCGCAGCTCGCGGGCGAGGAGGGTGGCGCCCGCGACCGCACCCGGCATCAGGAACACCGCGACGAACGGGACGAGGAAGGCCAGGCCCAGGGGGGTGCCGAACCCCCAGACGAGCGTCTTGCGGGAGCGGAGGAGGGCGAGCCGGTCGCGCAGGACGACGCCGCGGCGCTGGAGGGCGACGGAGGTGAGCTCCTCGGTGAGGAAGAAGCCGGTGACGAAGAAGCCGATCACCGGTACGACGGTCTGGCCCGCCACCGGGATGAAGCCGAGGGCGAAGAGCAGCACGCCCCAGACCGCGGCCCGGACCACGATCCGCAGGCTGTCCCGGGCGGAGACCCACAGCTCGCGCCAGAGCGGCAGGCCCGACTCGGGGGCGGTGCCGTCCGGGGAGACGTCCCGGTCGACCTGCTCGGAGAGGCTCTCGTAGAAGGGCTGGCCGACCAGCAGGGTGACCGCCGTGAAGGTGAGCACGGCCAGCAGGAGCGCGAGCGCGAACAGCACGGCGGTGAGGAAGCCGCGGAACAGCCCGGCCCAGGGGCTCGCCCAGTCGTCGGCGAAGGGCGTCGCCCAGGCCACGGCGTCCTCGCCCCACAGCGCCAGCGCGGCCAGCGCCGCCGCGTACAGCACCAGGGTGATCAGGCCCGGGAGCAGTCCGAAGCCGTAGCTCTTGCCGTGCCGGGCCACCCAGCGCTGGCCCTCCAGGAGGTACCGGAACCCCGCCCCAAGATCGCGCATGGGCGCACTCTACCGGGCGGGACGAAGGCCGCGGCCTCCCGTCTCCCGTGCCGGACCGATCGACCAGCCGAACAGATGTCGCCCGTCGTACGATCCCTGCCGCAGTCCCCCGAAGAGCGGCTGAGGAGAGCGTATGACGCAGGAGATCCACGGCACCGTCGCCGACGGCTTCGAGGAGGTCCGGGAGGAGTTCGCCGCGTTCGTGAAGGGTGAACGCCCCGACTACGAGGGCCAGTTGTGCGCCTATGTGCACGGCCGCAAGGTCGTCGACCTGTGGGCGGGCCCGGAGGTCACCGCCGAGTCCCTGTACGGCGTCTTCTCCTCCACCAAGGGCGCCGCGTACCTGGTCGTCGCGCTGCTCGTGCAGGACGGCGTGCTGGACCCGGACCGCAGGGTGGCGGAGTACTGGCCGGAGTTCGGGACCGAGGGCAAGGACGGGCTGACCCTGCGGGACCTGCTCGCGCACCGGTCGGGTCTGATCGGGCTGGACGCCGGGTTCACGGACGAGGAGCTGGCCGACGACCGGGTGATCGCCGAACGGCTGGCCGGGCAGCGGCCGTTCTGGCGGCCCGGCGCCGCCTTCGGCTACCACGCGCTGACGGCCGGCGCGCTCGGCGGGGAGGTCGTACGGCGGGCCACCGGCCGCACGGTGCGGGAGCTGTACGAGGAGCGGGTGCGCGCCCCCTACGGGCTGGACTTCCACCTGGGGCTGCCCGAGTCCGAGGAGCCCCGCTTCCGGCCGGTGCAGCCGATGGCGCCGACGCCCGAGCAGCAGGCGGTGCTGGACGGGACGCCGACGGGGCCGCACACGCTCGCCTCGATCGCGTTCAACACCCATGTGCCGGGGGCGGGTGAGCTGGTGGACCACGCCAACTCGCGCCTGGTGCGCGCCAAGGGCCCGGCGTCCGCGGGCGGTGTCGCCTCGGCGCGCGGGCTCGCCGGGATGTACGCGGCGGCGATCAGCGAGGTGGACGGCCGGCCGCCGCTGCTGAAACCCGACACCCTCGCCCTGGCCGGGCAGGTCCACTCCGTCGGCCACGACCTGGTGGCCGGTGTCCACCGGGCGTACGGGTTCGGCTTCCAGGCCACGGGACACGTCTGGTACCCGTTCCTGGGCGCCGGCGCCTTCGGGCACAGCGGGGCCGGGGGCTCGCAGGCGTTCGCCGATCCGCGCAGCGGCCTGGCGTACGGCTACACGCGGCGCCGGTGCGCGTTCCCGGGCGGGGCGGCGCCGGAGAACGAGGCGTTCGTGCGGGCGGTGCACCGGGCCGCCCTCTGAGGTCCGCGAGACGGGCGAAGGCCGCACCCCACGTCCGAGGGTGCGGCCTTCGCCGTGGTCAACGACCGCGCTCAGACGAGCGTCACGGTGATGTTGCCGCGGGTGGCCTTGGAGTACGGGCACACCTGGTGGGCCTTCTCGACGAGCTCCTTGGCGGCCTGGGCGTCCACGCCCGGGATGTTCGCGGAGATCTCGACGATGATGCCGAACCCCTCGTCGTTCTTGCCGATCCCGACCTTGGCGGTGACGGTGGAGCCGGAGACGTCGACGCCCTCCTCGCGGGCGACGACGCCGAGCGCGCCCTGGAAGCAGGCGCTGTACCCGGCGGCGAACAGCTGCTCCGGGTTGGTGCCGGCGCCGCTGCCGCCCATCTCCTTGGGCGGGTTGACGACGACGTCGAGCTTGCCGTCATCGGTGGCCACCCGGCCGTCACGGCCGTTCTCGGCGGTGGCGACGGCGGTGTACAGGACGTCGGACTGCTGAATCGGCATGCGGTTGTCTTCCTCCTCGGTCCGCCGCGACTCGCGCCCACGATCGCGACAGATACTGGAAAGAATTTACCGCATGCCGGAAACCCGGTGAAGGGCGCCGGGGTGGGAGGTCGTCCGCACGTGCGATCTCCCGCGTGTACGGCCACCTGCGCGTACGGCAGCCCGCGTGTACGGCCGTGCGGACGCGTGCGCCTGCGGGCGCGTGGCCGTGCGGGCGCGTGGCCGTGCGGGCGCGTGGGCGCGTGGGCGTCAGAGCTTGACGACCATCTTCCCGATGTTGTCGCCGCGCAGGACGCCGAGGAACGCCTCCAGGTTGTTCTCGATGCCCTCGACGACGGTCTCGCGGTACTTCAGGCGGCCGTCGCGGACCCACGGGCCGACCTCCTGCACGAACTGCGGCTGGAGGTCGTAGTGGTCGCCGACGAGGAAGCCCTCGATCCGGCCCCGGGTCTGGATGAGCCGGGCCAGGTTCCTCGGACCCGGCGCGGGCTCGGTGTTGTTGTAGACGGAGATCATGCCGCAGATCGCGATGCGCCCGCCCTCGTTCAGCGAGCCGATGGCGGCCTCCAGGTGGTCGCCGCCCACGTTGTCGAAGTAGACGTCGATGCCGTCCGGGGCGGCGGCCCGCAGCTGCTCGTCCACCGGCCCGTCCTTGTAGTTGAAGGCGGCGTCGAACCCGTACTCCTCGACGAGCAGCTTGACCTTCTCCGCCGACCCGGCGGACCCGATGACCCGCGAGGCGCCCTTCAGCTTGGCGATCTGCCCGACCTGGCTGCCCACGGCCCCGGCGGCGCCGGAGACGAACACGGCGTCGCCCTCCTTGAAGGCGGCGGTGCGCAGCAGGCCCGCGTAGGCGGTCAGCCCGGTCATGCCGAGCACGCCGAGGTACGTCGACAGCGGCGCGGCCTCGGGGTCCACCTTCACGGCGTGCTTCGCGTCCACGGCGGCGTACTCGCGCCAGCCGAAGAAGTGCAGGACGTGGTCGCCGACGGCGATGCCCTCGGCGTTCGAGGCGACGACCTCGCCGACCGCGCCGCCCTGCATGACCTTGCCCAGCTCGAAGGGGGCGACGTAGGACTTGGCGGCGCTCATGCGGCCGCGCATGTACGGGTCGACGGACAGGTACAGGTTGCGCACCAGCACCTGCCCCTCGCCCGGCTCCGGCATCTCCGCCTCGACCAGGGCGAAGTCCTCGGGCTTGGGCCAGCCCACCGGCCGGCTCAGCAGGTGCCATTCACGGTTGACGGCGGGGAGGGTGGGGGAGTCGGTCATGGGGGAGCGCCTTTCCTCTCGGGAGCACGGCGTTTACTTCAGTACCTGAAACAACCATGCTCCTGAACATTTCAGGTTGTCAAACAACTGGGTACCCTGAACCCATGGTCACCTCACACCCGGCCCCCCGTTCCGACGCCCTGACCCTGGAGGTCGTGGAGCTCATAGGCGAGGCCGTGGCCCGCTTCCACGCCGACTACGAGGAGGCCGCCGCGCAGCACTCGCTCACGGGCGCGCAGGCCCGGCTGCTGAGCCTGCTGTCGCTGGAGCCGCTGCCGATGCGCAGGCTCGCCCAGCGGCTGCGCTGCGAGCCGTCGAACGTGACCGGGATCGTGGACCGGCTGGAGGCGCGGGGGCTGGTGGAGCGGCGGCCGGACCCCGGCGACCGGCGGGTGAAGGTGGCGGCGGTGACGGCCGAGGGGCGCCGGGTGGCGCGCGGCCTGCGTGATTCCCTGCGGTTCGCGCGGGAACCGCTGGCGGGGCTGTCGGAGCCGGAGCGGCTGGCGCTGCGGGACGCGCTGCGGCGCATGCTGGCGGAGTAGACGGAACAAGCCGACGGAGCAGACGGAACAAGCCGACGGAGCAGACGGAGCAAACGGCGCGGGCGGCGGACCGGGGGCGGTCGCCGGGGCCGTCCGCGCCCCTCCGGGCGGGGCGCCTCAGCCGCGTACGGTCAGGGAGCCGTCGATGATGCGCCGGACCTTGTCCACCACGTCGTCGTCCCCGGTGCGCAGGGCGGTGTTGGCGGCGCTCAGCAGCGCGTCGATCTGGAAGGCGGCGAGGTCGATGTCGAGTGCGGCGATCTCCCCGGCCGCCACGGCGTAGCGCAGCTCGCTCGCGAGGGTCTCGCGCCACTCCCGCTGGTCCCGGAAGAGGGCGTCCCGCACCGGGCCCGCCTTGCTGTCGAAGCCGGCGAGGTTGGCGGCCCAGAAGCAGCCGCCGGCGAACAGCGGCGCCTCGGCGTACTCCGCCCAGCGGTCGAGCAGCGCGGACAGCCGCCGCAGGCCCCGCGGAGCGGAAGCGGCCGGGCGGACGACCGCGTCGACGAACATCTCTCGGGCGAAGCCGACGGTCGCCAGTTGCAGCGCTTCCTTCGTGCGGAACAGGGTCTGGATGCCGGCCTTGCTCAGACCGGTGTCGCCGGCCAGCCGCCCGAAGGACAGGTGGTCCAGCCCTTCCAGCGAGGCGAGGTCCACGGCCCGCCGCAGCACGATCCCGCGCGTCCGGGCGCCGCGCAGCAGGCGCTTGTCCGTGATCTCCGCCGTTTCCTGCATACGTTCGATCGTATCTGGTTCGGGGTGTGAGGGCTGGGCGCTGCAGGTCAGACGTGCGCGGCGCGGCCGAGCGTGTACGCCAGGGCCTTGACCATCTCGGCCGCCATGACCGCCTGCCCGGACGCCGAGAAGTGGATGCGGTCCTCGCTCAGCAGGTCCTCCCGGGCGTTGACCGGGTGGTCCCACATGTCGACCACCACGGCTGCGTACTCGGCGGCCAGGGACCGGGTGATCTCGTTGACCCTGGCCACCCGGTCGGACCAGTCGGGGAAGCCCGGCACGACGTACGCCTTCCCCAGGGTGAACGTGGTCAGCCGCGCCCCGGTGCCGGCCGCCACCTCGTACATGCGCCGCATCTCCCGCTCCACGGCCCGGAAGTCGGGGGCGCGGCACACCAGGTCGTTCGCGCCGCACGGCAGGTGCAGCAGGTCCGGGCCGAACTCCAGCATGCCGTCCGCCTGCTTCTCCATGGTGCGGGCGGTGGTGGCGCCGGCCTCCGCGAGGTTGAGGTACTCCAGGTCCGGCCGCACGCGGCGCAGGACGCGGGCGAACCTGTCGGACCACCCCAGGCCGGTGTAGCCGGGGCGGGGGTCTCCCGTGCCCGCCGACAGGCTGTCCCCGATCACGGCGTAGCGGGACCAGGGGGCGTCGAAGAGGAGCGCCGCCGCGTCCAGCGGCGTCAGGCAGAACGGATCCGACTCTTCGGTGAGCTGCGTATCCATGCAGTGAGAATACGGTCGGCCGTATGTGTAGGCAAGGGTGCGGCGGCGGAGACGGGTGGCGACCCGCAGACGGCAGGTGACGGCAGACGGCGGCTGGTAACAGCAGACAGCGGCTGGCGACCGAAGGCAGCGGCGGGTGACGGCAGACAGCGGCTGGTGACCGAAGGCAGCGGCAGGTGACGGCAGACGGAAGCGCGTGGCCCGGAGGGCTACGTGCACCACCACAGGAAGCGGTCGCACGTCTCGGTCGGCGCCGGGGACGGAGGCGGGGACGGAGCCGCACTCGTCGGCTCCGCGGCCGGTGCCGACGAGTGCGTCGCGCCCGGCGCCGAGGGGCGTACGGCCTGATGTGCCGAGGGCGGGGCCGTGGAGGCGGGCCGGGGATCCGCGTCGACCGCCTCGCCCTCCGCCACCCGCGACGCCTCGCCCGTCGGCGACGCGGAGGCCGACTCCGACGGCGCGGCGGACGGGGAGGCTCCCGGCGCGGCGGACGCCGTTCCGCCGGGGAGTGGCGTGCCGTCGCGGGGAACCGCGGACTGCCCGGCCTCCGCCGGTGCCACCTCCTCCGGGGCGTCGCCCCCGGCGGCCACGGGCCGCGGCGGCCCGCCCTGCTTGTCCACGCCCAGCTCGGCGAGGCTCAGCCCGCCGGCCGCCAGCGCGAAGCCCGCCGCGACGAACAGGGTCCGGCGCCGCCGACGGCGGTGCGCCGCGGCCTTGCGGTCCCGGCGGCCGGCCCCGGCACGCCCCGGACCGGGGTGGGCGGTCCGGTCGGCCGGGCCCGCCGGAGCGGCGCGATCCGCCCGCTCGCCCGCATCGCCGCACGCCTCGGCCCTCTCGGCCCACTCCCCCGCGCCACCGTCCGGCTCGGCCCTCTCGGCCCCGGCCGTCTCCGCGCCTCCGTACACCGCGTCGCCGTACGCCACATCGCCGTACGCCACATCGCCGTACGCCGTGCCGCCGTACGCCGTGCCGCCGTACGCCGCGTCGCCGTACGACCCGCTCCACTCGTCCCCGGTCGCCACCGCGCCTCCGTACGCCGCGCCTCCGTGCGGCTGCGCGGCCGGTTCCCCGGCGTACGCGGGGAGCCTGTCGGCGAACGTGCCGCACCCCGGGCACGCGAGGGCGCCGTTGAGGTGCCGTCGGCACGGGTGGCAGTAGTCCATGACGCGGGAAGACTAGATTCCGCGCCGGTCGCGTTCCTAGATCCGGCTGTGAAGGTTGTGTGGGAAACCGTTATGCGCGCGACCCATTGACACCCCCGCCGGACCCTCCTTACTGTCACGCCAGCATTTCGAACGAGTGCCGAAATATCGAACAGAGCGAGGGGCAACTGCCGTGCGCATCACCGGAATCAGCACGCACGTGGTCGGAACGCCGTGGCGCAACCTGACCTACGTCCAGGTGCACACCGACGAGGGGATCACGGGGGTCGGCGAGACCCGGATGCTGGGGCACACCGACGCCCTGCTCGGCTACCTCAAGGAGGCCGAGGTCAACCACATTCTCGGCTCCGACCCGTTCGCTGTCGAGGACCTCGTCAAGCGCATGAAGTACGGCGACTACGGGCGCGCCGGCGAGATCGTGATGTCCGGCATCGCCGTCATCGAGATGGCCTGCTGGGACATCAAGGGCAAGGCCCTCGGCGTCCCCGTCTGGCAGCTGCTGGGCGGCAAGGTCACCGACAAGGTGAAGGCGTACGCCAACGGCTGGTACACCACCGAGCGGACGCCGGAGGCGTACCACAAGGCCGCCCAGGGGGTCATGGAGCGCGGCTACAAGGCGCTGAAGATCGACCCCTTCGGCACCGGCCACTTCGAGCTGGACCACGAGCAGACCCTGTACGCCGTCTCCCTCATCGAGGCCGTCCGCGACGCCATCGGCCCCGACGCCGAGCTGATGCTGGAGATGCACGGCCGCTTCTCCCCCGCCACCGCCGTCCGGCTGGCCAAGGAGATGGCGCCGTTCAAGCCGGCCTGGCTGGAGGAGCCCTGCCCGCCGGAGAACCTGAAGGCGCTGGAGAAGATCGCCGCCAAGGTGGACATCCCGGTCGCCACCGGTGAGCGCATCCACGACCGGATCGAGTTCCGTGAGCTGTTCGACAGCCAGGCCGTGGACATCATCCAGCCGGACGTCGGCCACATCGGCGGCATCTGGGAGACGCGGAAGCTGGCCGCCACCGCCGAGACCCACTACATGCTGGTCGCCCCGCACAACGTGGGCGGCTCCGTCCTGACCGCCGCGAGCCTCCAGGTCGGCTTCACCTCCCCGAACTTCAAGATCCTGGAGCACTTCAACGACTTCGCGGACGCGGAGATCAAGAAGGTCGTCAAGGGCGCCCCCCAGGTGGTCGACGGGTACTTCCACCTCTCCGACGCGCCCGGCCTCGGCGTCGAGCTGGACGTGGACGCCGCCGCCGAGTTCCCGCAGCAGCGGGCCCACTTCGACCTGTGGGCCGAGGGCTGGGAGAAGCGGAACCCGAAGGAAGCCCAGTGAGCTCCGCCGTCGTCGTCGACGCCCCGGGCGCCTTCCACCTGGCCGAGCACACGCCCCGCGACCCCGGTCCGGGCGAGGCCCTGGTCCGCGTGCACGCCGTCGGCATCTGCGGCAGCGACCGCGAGGTCTACCAGGGCAACCGGCCCGAGGGGTACGTCCGTTACCCGCTCACGCCCGGCCACGAGTGGTCCGGGACCGTGGAGCGGGTCGGCGCGGGCGTCCCCGACTCCCTGACCGGCCGCAAGGTCGTCGGCGAGGGGTTCCGCAACTGCCAGGTCTGCGACCGCTGCCACGCGGGCGAGACGACCCTGTGCACGGCGGGGTACGAGGAGACCGGCTTCACCCAGCCGGGCGCCATGGCCCCCACCCTCACCCTCCCGGCGCGCCTGCTGCACCCCCTGCCGGACGGCGCCGACCTCACCGCCGCCGCCCTGCTGGAGCCGGCCGCCTGCATCGCCGCCGCCGCCCTCAAGGCGAACGCGCGGCCGGGCGAGAGGGTCGCCGTCGTCGGCACGGGCACGCTCGGCATGTTCGCCGTGCAGTTCCTCAGGGCCGCCTCCCCGGCGGAGCTGCTGGTGGTCGGGAGCCGTCCCGACCGGGAGGCGCTGTCCCGGCGGTTCGGTGCCACCGACTTCCGCACCAAGGACCAGGAGCTCCCCGGCGACTTCGACGTCGTCATCGAGACGGCCGGGTCGGCCGACGCGGCCCGCACCTCCGCCGGGCTGCTGCGGCGCGGCGGGCGCCTGGTGCTGACGGGCATCCCGGCGCCGGGCGCGGCCGGACTGGACCCGACCGACCTGGTGGTGCGGCAGCTGGAGGTGCACACCGTCTTCGGGGCGCCGCCGGACGCCTGGGCGCACACGGTGCGGGTCTTCGGCGCCGGGCTGCTCGACCCGCTGCCGCTGGTGACGCACGAGCTGCAACTCGCCGAGTTCTCCCGCGCCCTGGAGCTGGTGGGGTCCGGCGATCCGAAGGTGGGCAAGGTCCTGCTGCACCCGTAATCGCTCCGCCCGTAGTCGTACGCCGGTACGGGGTGACCTGACGTCCGCCGTACCGGCGTACCCCAGCCCCCCGCACGCCTTGAGCCGCGAACTTCGTCCGATATACCGAACACTAAGGACAGCTTGTGACCGACGCTTCCGCCACGGCAGCCCGCAAGCCGGGTGAGCCCGCGCTCGCCGCCCTGGGCCTGGCCGCGCCCGCCCCCGACCCCGCCGACGCCTCGCCGCACTCCTTCCCCGGCGGCGGTCGCTGGCGCACCGAGATCCCCTCCTGCGAGGGGCCCGAGGCGCTGGCGGTGGTCCTGAAGGAGTCCTCGCGGCTGGACGTGCCGATCCACCGCATCAGCCAGGGCAGCGGTGTGTGGATGCTCACCGACGCCGAGATCACGGAGATGGTCGAAGCCACCGCCGAACGGGACATCGAGCTGTGCCTGTTCACCGGCCCGCGCGGCACCTGGGACATCGGCGGCTCCACCCGGACCGACTCGGGCGGGGCGGGTCTGCGGGCGCGCGGCCACGACGCCGTCGCCGGGTGCGTCGAGGACGCCGTCCGGGCGACCGAGCTGGGCGTGAAGTGCCTGCTCGTGGCCGACGAGGGCGTGCTGTGGACGCTGCACCGGGCGCGGGCCGCCGGCATCATCCCCGCCGACACCACCCTGAAGGTCTCGGCGCTGGTCGGGCCGGTCAACCCGGCGTCGTTCGCGGTGTACGAGCGGCTCGGCGCGGACTCCGTCAACGTGCCCAGCGACCTGACGCTGGACCACCTCACCGAGATCCGGCGGGTGTCGGCGGCCCCGATGGACATGTACATCGAGGCCCCGGACGACCTCGGCGGCTACGTGCGCATGTACGAGGTGGCCGAGCTGATCCGGCGCGGCGCCCCGCTCTACCTGAAGTTCGGCCTCGCCAAGGCGCCCGGCATCTACCCCTACGGGCACCACATGCGGGAGCTGACGCTGGCCACCGCGAAGGAGCGGGTGCGGCGCGGCCGGCTCGCGCTGGACCTGCTGGCGCGGCACGGGGCGGACGGCGACATGGCCCCGCTGGGCTCGCGGCTGCCCGGCACGCTCAACCGGTTCGAGACCACGTCGTGACGCGGACCGCGTCATGAAACGGACTGCTTCATCATGCGGACTGCTTCATCACGCGGACTGCTTCATAACGTTACGGAATTTCTCTTCACACAAGAAGACACAGCCGCGCACAATCCCACACACCTGCTCTCGGTCGTTCCCCGCACTCTCCCCGCACCACCCCTTTCGGAGCGTCCTGCGAGCCGCCAGGCCCGAGCCCTGCACACACATCAAGGATGATGACCATGCGCAACCGCAGAGCCGCACTCGCCGCGATAGCCGCCTCCGCCTCCCTCGCCCTGGCCCTGACCGCCTGCGGCCAGAACAGCGAGGGTGGCAGCGAGGAGGGCGCGGGGGACGCGAAGGATGCCACCATCGGCATCGCGATGCCGACCAAGTCCTCCGAGCGCTGGATCGCCGACGGCGCCAACGTCGAGAAGGAACTGAAGGCCAAGGGGTACAAGACCAAGCTCGTCTACGGCGAGGACGACCCCGACCAGCAGGTCTCCCAGATCGAGAACATGATCACGCAGGGTGTGGACGCCCTGATCATCGCCGCGATCGACAACAAGTCCCTGAACAACGTGCTCCAGCAGGCCAAGGACTCCGACATCCCGGTGATCTCCTACGACCGGCTGATCCTGGGCACCGAGAACGTCGACTACTACGCCTCGTTCGACAACGAGAAGGTCGGCGAGCTCCAGGGCGGCTACATCGCCGAGAAGCTCGGCCTGAAGGCGGGCAAGAAGGGGCCGTTCAACATCGAGCTGTTCGCCGGCTCGAACGACGACAACAACACCAAGTACTTCTTCCAGGGCGCGATGAACGTCCTGAAGCCGTACATGGACAAGGGCCAGCTGGTCGTCCGGTCCAAGCAGACCGCCCTCAACCAGGTCACCACCCTGCGCTGGGACGGCGGCACCGCGCAGAAGCGCATGGACGACCTGCTGACCTCCAGCTACCGCAGCGCCCGGGTCGACGCGGTGCTCTCCCCCTACGACGGCATCTCCATCGGCATCCTGTCCGCCCTGAAGTCGGACGGCTACGGCTCCGAGGCCAAGCCCATGCCGGTCGTCACGGGCCAGGACGCGGAGCTCGCCTCCGTGAAGTCGATCATCGCGGGTGAGCAGACCCAGACCGTCTACAAGGACCTGCGCAAGCTCGCCAAGGTCGCCGCGAACATGGTCGACGCCTCCCTGAACGGCAAGAAGCCCGAGGTCAACGACACCAAGACCTACGACAACGGTGCCAAGGTCGTCCCCGCGTACCTGCTCCAGCCGGTCAGCGTCGACAAGTCCAACTACAAGACGGCGCTCATCGACGACGGCTACTACACCGAGAACGACCTCAAGTAACCGGGCCCACCGAAGGATTGGAAGGCACGACCATGGCGGGACCCGTCCTGGAAATGCGCTCGATCGTCAAGACCTTCCCCGGTGTCAAAGCGCTGTCGGACGTCACCCTGACCGTCCGCCAGGGCGAGGTCCACGCCATCTGCGGGGAGAACGGCGCCGGCAAGTCGACCTTGATGAAGGTGCTCTCCGGCGTCCATCCGCACGGCACCTACGAAGGGGAGATCCTCTTCGAGGGGCAGCCCTGCCGGTTCAAGGACATCCGGGCGAGCGAACAGCGCGGCATCGTGATCATCCACCAGGAGCTGGCGCTGGTGCCGTTCCTGTCGATCGCGGAGAACATCTTCCTCGGCAACGAGCACGCCGCGCGCGGTTTCATCGACTGGAACGACACGCTCAGGCACGCCTCCGAACTGCTGCGCCGGGTCGGCCTGGACGAGCACCCGGAGACCCGCGTCGCCGACATCGGCGTGGGCAAGCAGCAGCTGGTGGAGATCGCCAAGGCGCTGTCGAAGAAGGTGAAGCTGCTCATCCTCGACGAGCCGACGGCGGCGCTCAACGACGAGGACAGCGGCAAACTCCTCGACCTGATCCTCCAGCTGAAGGACCAGGGCATCACCTCCATCATCATCAGCCACAAGCTGAACGAGATCCGCAAGGTCGCCGACTCGGTGACGATCATCCGCGACGGGCGCACCATCGAGACCCTCGACGTGAAGGCCCCGGAGACGACCGAGGACCGGATCATCGCCGGGATGGTCGGCCGCGACCTGGAGCACCGCTTCCCGGAGCGCACCCCGCACCGGCCGGAGGAGGGCGCGGCACCGGCGCTGGAGATCCGCGGCTGGACCGTGCACCACCCCATCGACCAGCAGCGCAAGGTGGTCGACGACGTGTCGCTGACCGTGCGGCGCGGGGAGATCGTCGGCATCGCCGGCCTGATGGGCGCAGGCCGCACGGAACTGGCGATGAGCGTCTTCGGGCGCACCTACGGCCGGTACGCGGGCGGCACGGTCCTCAAGGACGGCCGGGAGATCCGTACGAAGACCGTGCCCGAGGCGGTCCGCAACGGCATCGCGTACGTCACCGAGGACCGCAAGCACTACGGCCTGAACCTCATCGACACCATCAACCGGAACATCTCGCTGACCGCGCTGCGGAAGGTCGCCCGGCGGGGTGTGGTCGACGAGCACGAGGAGCGGCAGGTCGCCGAGGGCTTCCGCAAGTCCATGAACATCAAGGCGCCGACCGTGTTCGAGCCGGTGGGCAAGTTGTCCGGCGGCAACCAGCAGAAGGTCGTGCTCAGCAAGTGGATCTTCGCCGGTCCCGACGTGCTGATCCTGGACGAGCCCACGCGCGGCATCGACGTGGGCGCCAAGTACGAGATCTACACGGTCATCGACCGGCTGGCCGCCCAGGGCAAGGCGGTCGTCTTCATCTCCTCCGAGCTGCCGGAGCTGCTCGGCATGTGCGACCGCATCTACACGATGGCCGCGGGGCGGCTGACGGGTGAGTTCTCGCGGGCCGAGGCCTCGCAGGAAGCGCTGATGCGTCAGATGACGAAGGACAAAGAGGTAACCCGATGAGCACGGATGTCACCGCCGAGAGCCCGGCGCCCGCGCCGCCCGGCAAGAGCGGACCGGCCGGCGGCCAGGGCCTGCTGGGGCTGATGCTCGACGGCCTGCGGCGCAACATGCGGCAGTACGGCATGCTGATCGCCCTCGGCCTGATCGTGGCGCTGTTCGCGGTGTGGACCGGCGGCGACCTGCTGCTGCCGCGCAACGTCTCCAACCTGGTCCTCCAGAACAGCTACATCCTGATCCTCGCGATCGGCATGATGCTGGTGATCATCGCGGGCCACATCGACCTGTCGGTGGGCTCGCTGACGGCGTTCGTGGGCGCGGTGGCCGCGGTGCTGATGGTGGAGCAGGACATCGCCTGGCCGCTGGCGCTGGTGCTGTGCCTGGCGATCGGCGCGGCGGCGGGTGCCGTGCAGGGCTTCTTCATCGCGTATCTGGGCATCCCGTCGTTCATCGTGACCCTGGCGGGCATGCTGCTCTTCCGCGGTCTGACGGAGATCTTCCTGGAGGGCCAGACCATCGGCCCGTTCCCGTCGGGGCTCCAGAAGGTCGCCAACGGCTTCCTGCCCGAGGTCGGCCCGGAGACGAACTACCACAACCTGACGCTGCTGCTGGGCCTGGCGGTGATCGCGTTCGTGGTCTTCCAGGAGCTGCGCGACCGCAAGCGGCAGCAGGAGTTCGCGCTGGAGGTGCTGCCCGCCAAGCTGTTCCTGCTGAAGCTGGTCGCGCTGGTCTCCGCCGTCCTGGTGGTGACGCTGCTGCTGGCCAGCTACAAGGGTGCCCCGATCGTGCTGCTCGTCCTCGGCGCGCTGGTCGTCGGCTTCGGCTACGTGATGCGCAACGCGGTCGTCGGCCGCCACATCTACGCCATCGGCGGCAACCTGCCCGCGGCGAAGCTGTCGGGCGTGAAGGACAAGAAGGTCACCTTCCTGGTCTTCCTGAACATGGGCATGCTCGCGGCCCTGGCGGGCCTGGTCTTCGCCGCCCGCTTCAACGCGGCCTCGCCCAAGGCCGGCCTCAACTTCGAGCTGGAGGCCATCGCGGCCTCGTTCATCGGCGGCGCGTCGATGAGCGGCGGCGTCGGCACGGTCCTCGGCGCGATCATCGGCGGCCTGGTGCTGGGCGTGCTGAACAACGGTATGAACCTCGTCGGCATCGGCACCGACTGGCAGCAGGTCATCAAGGGCCTGGTGCTGCTGGCGGCGGTCGGGTTCGACGTGTGGAACAAGCGCAGGGTCGGTTCGTAAGCCATCCGGGCCCCGCCGGACGGCGGGGCCCTTCCTTTCGCAGGAGCCGCACATGGAACTGAGCAGACGCACGGTCATCGCGGGCGCCGCCGCGGCGGGCCTCGCCGCCGCCACCACGGCCGGCCCCGCACACGCCACGGGAGGCAGGAAGCCGGTGAAGGAACTCTTCGGGAAGCTCGCCGACGGGACGAAGGTCCACCGCTGGTCGCTGGAGAACGGCGGCACGCGGATGAAGGTCCTCTCCTACGGCGGCATCGTGCAGTCCCTGGAGATCCCGGACCGCCGGGGCCGGTACACCAACGTCTCCCTGGGCTTCGACAACCTCGACGACTACGTCGCCTCCAGCCCGTACATGGGCGCCCTGATCGGCCGCTACGGCAACCGCATCGACCGGGGCCGCTTCACCCTGGACGGCAAGGAGTACCAGCTCTCCGTCAACGACGGCGACAACAGCCTGCACGGCGGCGCCCAGGGCTTCGACAAGCGGGTGTGGGACGTGGAGCCGTTCGCCGAGGGCTCCGACGTCGGCCTGCGCCTGTCCTACACGAGCGCCGACGGCGAGATGGGCTACCCGGGCACGCTGAGGGCGACGGTGACGTACACGCTCACCCGCGGCGGCGACTGGCGGATCGACTACGAGGCCACCACCGACAAGGCCACCGTCGTCAACCTCACCAGCCACGTCTACTGGAACCTGGCCGGCGAGGGCAGCGGCACCATCGAGGACCACGAGCTGTCGATCGCCGCGTCCCGCTACACGCCCACCGACGCGGGCCTGATCCCCACCGGCGAGCTGGCGAAGGTCGCGGGCACCCCGCTCGACTTCCGCCGCGCCAAGCCGGTCGGCCGGGACCTCCGCGCCGCCCACCCGCAGCTCGTCACGGCCCAGGGCTTCGACCACAACTGGGTCCTCGACAAGGGCGTCACCGCCCGCCCCGAGCACATCGCCACGCTCCGCGAGCCGTCCTCCGGCCGCACCCTGAGGATCGCCACCGACCAGCCGGGCCTCCAGTTCTACTCCGGCAACTTCCTCGACGGCACCCTGACCGGCACCAGCGGGCGCCTGTACCGGCAGGGCGACGGCCTGTGCCTGGAGACCCAGCACTTCCCGGACGCCCCCAACCAGCCGTCGTTCCCGTCGACCGTGCTGCGGCCGGGGCAGACGTACCGGACGACGACGATCCACTCGTTCGGCGCCTGAGGTCCGCGCACGGCACGGGTGAGGGAGACGGGTGAGCGGCACGGCCCGCGCGGGGAGCGCGGGCCGTGCCGCTCGGCGCGCCGGTGGACGCTTCTCCTCCTGGGCGCCGGGCGGTCTCGACGGCCCGAGCCGCGGCGACCGCGCGGCCCGGCCCGCACCGGGCGGGGGCAACGGCGACCGCACTCTGCCTGCTTTCAGCGATCGATACGCACATTTAATCTTCTGTCGGCTGGTCGTGAGGTCTACGTCACGGCCCCTACCGGTCGCAAATGGTTTGATGCGCAACCGACTTGTTCTCGCACTGTGCAGAGGGAGCAACGGCCGTGTTCTCGTTATCCGCACATCAGACCCCAGCGGACATGGGCGCGCGTTCCGTCGAAGTCTTCGCCCAGCAGATCTTCGGGTACCTGCCGCGCGCTGATCAACGCCGGTGGGCCGGCACCTATCTGAAAGGACTGCTGCTCACCGACGGCAAGAAGTCGGTGCGCCGACTGGCCGGGGCCGTGTCCGACTCGCCGACCGTCTGGTACTCGCTGCAGCAGTTCATCAACAGCAGCCCCTGGGACTGGGAGCCGGGCCGTGACGCGCTCGTCCGGTGGATCGGACAGCGCTCGTCGGTCCGGGCGTGGACCGTCACCCCGGTGATCCTGCCCAAGCGCGGGGACCAGTCGGTGGGCGTGCACCAGCGCTTCGACCCCTTGTCCGGACGCACCGTCAACTGCCAGACGGCCACGGTCCTCTTCCTGTCGTGCCCGGGGGCCAACTTCCCCGTCGACTGGCGGCTGTTCCTGCCCCGGCAGTGGACCGACGACCCCGGGCTGCGCCGCCGGGCACGCATCCCCGAGGCCGAGCGCTTCCGTCCGCAGTGGCGGCACGCCCTGGACCTGATCGCCGACCGGGCCGGCCGCACCGGCTCACCGCGGGTGCCGGTGGTGGCCGACATGACCGAGGCGCCCGACGTGTCGGAGCTGACCGAACTGCTCGACGCCGCCGGGTGGGACTTCGTCGTCGCCGTCCACCCGCGCGCTCTGTCCGCGGGCGCGGGACGGGCCGGCGAGGGGCGCCCGGCCGGGCCTCCGCGCGGGGCGCTGCGGGGGCGGCCCCGGCGCGGGCCGGGGGGGCGCGGCAGGCGGCGCGGCGGACGCGGGCGTGCCGCGGATGTGGAACCGCCACGCCGCTGCCGTCACCGGCTCCGACGGCCGCTTCCGGCAGACCCAGGTGCTGTCCGCGCTGGTCTGGCGGCCCGAGCGGGAGAGGCCGGGGGCCGGCGGTGAGCGGCGGGCCTACCGGCTGTTCAGCGAGCTCGGCCCGGACGGGGCGCCGGACTCCCGGCTCTGGCTCACCAACCTCGTGCACCACCGCCTGGACGAACTCCTGGAGCTGGCCCGCTGCTACGTCAGCGCCCTCGACACGACCGAGTGCATGGACGGCCGGTACGAGCTGCTGGACTTCACCGGGCGTTCCTTCCCCGCCTGGCACCACCACATGACCATGGTGTCCGCCGCGTACGCCCATCTGCGGCTGGTCGGCTCCACCCGTCCGGCCGTGCTGGTGCCGGCCGGGCGCCGCCCCGCCTGAGCCGGGGCCGCCCGCGCCGGACCGTCTCGTCCGCGCCGGGCCGCCCGCGCCGGACCACCCGCCCCACCGGACCGCCGGCACCGGGCCGTCCGCACCAGGTCGTCCGCGTCGGGCCGCCCGGCCGGTCCCGGCCGGGCGGGCGGTCCCGGCCGCAGGCGCGCGCCGTCAGCGCCGCGCGGCCGGGGAGACATCCTCGTCCGTCGAGCCCTCGGAGGCGGCCACGCTGCCCAGCAGGCGGAGCGCCGCCTCGGAGGGCGAGCCGGGCTCGGCGGTGTAAGCGATCAGCCGCTGTCCGGACGTACCGGGGATGACGAGGTTCTCGAAGCTGAGGTCCATCGCGCCGACGAGCGGATGGTGCAGCCGCTTCACGCCCGAGGTGCAGGTGCGCACCGGGTGCCGTGCCCAGCGGGAGGCGAACTCGTCGCACTGGACGGTGAGCTGGCCGACGAGCTCGGCCAGCCGGCGGTCGTCGGGGTGGCGGCCGGCCACCAGGCGCAGGGAGGCGACGGCGAGCTGCGCCTCCTCGTTCCAGTCGGTGTACAGCTCGCGGTACTGCTCGTCCAGGAAGAGCATCCGCGTCAGGTTGGGGCGGTCGCCCGGGGTGTCGGGGCTGTCGGACGGCAGGTGCCCGGCGAGCAGGGCGTGACCCAGCACGTTCCAGGCGAGGACGTCGTTGCGGCGGTCCAGGACGAGCGCCGGCACGTCCGTCATCGCGGCCAGCAGCTGGCGTGCGGAGGCACTGGCGTGTTCCACCCGCGGCGGTGCCGGGCGGGACGCGGCGGAGGGCCGGGCCAGGTCCTTCAGGTGCGCGGTCTCGTCCTCGGTGAGCCGCAGGGTGCGGGCGATCGCGTCCAGCACGGTGTCCGAAGCACTCGTGGCACGGCCCTGTTCGAGCCGGGTGTAGTGGGTGATGCTGACGCCGGCGAGCATGGCCAGCTCCTCCCTGCGCAGCCCGGTGACGCGGCGGCGGGTCGGATGCGGCGTGATGCCGACGTCCTCGGGCCGGAGTGCGGCACGGCGGGACTTGAGGAAGTCTCCCAGCTCGGACGGAGCGTCCATCGATGCCTCCCGTGTCGTACGTGCCCGGCCGCACGGTCGCCGGGCGACGGTGCCTGCGGTGGTGAGCGGCTCTTCGTCCATGATGCCCGCGGGTCACGGCCGTCGGGAGCGGTGAGGGTGGTCATGAGATGACCACCCTTGCGCTGACTGTGCGAGACAGGGTTCTGGCTGGCCTCCCCGACGCGGACGAGTCTCTTTCCCGAGCGGCGCGCAAGACGCCCGCGCTCGAGAGAAAGGGATACCGACCTCATGTCCATCACCGATGCGGAAACCGCCGGTACTGCCGGTGCGGCCGCCGGTACGGCCGGTCCTGCCGGTGCCCCCGGTGCGGCCGCCGGTACGGCCCCGGCCGTCCTCACCCCCCGGCTGCGGCTGGTGCTGGTGCTGCTGCTCGCGGCCCAGTTCATGCTGGCCGTGGACTTCTCCATCCTGAACGTCGCCCTGCCGGTGATCGGCGAGGGCCTCGGCTTCTCCCTGGCGCACCTGCAGTGGATCGGAACCGCGTTCGCCCTGTGCGCGGCCGGCTTCACCCTGCTGTTCGGACGTGTCGCCGACCTGTTCGGGCGCCGGCGGCTGTTCCTCGGCGGCCTCGCGGTACTGGGCGTGGCCTCGCTGGTGGGCGGCCTGGCACAGAGCCCCGAGGTGCTGATCGCGGCGCGGGTCTTCCAGGGCCTGGCCACCGCGGCGGTGACCCCGGCCGGCCTGTCCCTGCTGACCACGTCGTTCCCCGAGGGGCCGCTGCGCGAGAAGGCCCTCGGCCTGAACGGCGCGCTGATGTCCGCCGGGTTCACCGCCGGCGCCATCCTCGGCGGTCTGCTGACCGACCTGCTGTCGTGGCGATGGGCGTTCTTCATCAACGTGCCCGTCGCCCTCGCCGTTCTCCTCGCCGCGCCGACCGTCATCAAGGAGTCCCGTCCCGACGAGCGCCCGAAGCTGGACGTGCCCGGTGCCGTCAGTGTCACGCTCGGTCTGCTCTCCATCGTCTTCGGCCTCACGCAGGCCGGCGAACACGGCTGGGGCTCGTCCTCGGCGCTGCTGCCCCTGGCCGCCGGTGTCGTGCTGCTCCTGGTCTTCTACGCCGTCGAGCGCAAGGTGGCGGTGCCCCTGGTGCCGCTCGGCGTGCTCGGCAAGCGGTCGGTGGCCTGGGGCAACCTCGCCGGTCTGATCGCCTTCCTCACCGAGACCTCCCTGGTCTTCCTGCTCACCCTCTACCTCCAGGAGGTCCTGGGCTTCTCGCCGCTGGCCGCGGGCCTGTCCTTCGGCGTGCTGGGCATCGGCACGGTCGTCGGCGGCTCCGTCGCCCCGAAGGTCATCGGGAAGATCGGCAGCAAGAGCACGCTGATCGCCGGCGGACTGCTGCAGACGGTGTTCACGGCGGCCCTGCTCGGCCTCGGCGACGACCGCGGGTGGATGTGGCTGCTGCTGGCCGCCACCTTCGCCGGCGGCGTCGGCAACATGCTCGTCATCGTCGGCTTCATGGTCACCGCCACCGCCGGGCTGGCCGACCACGAACAGGGCCTGGCCACCGGGCTCGCCACCATGACGCAGCAGATCGGCATCACCATGGGCACGCCGATCATGAGCGCCATCGCCACCGCCGCGATGGCCGGCACCGGTGCCTCGGCCATCCTCGGCGGCCTGAAGGTCGCGATCGCGGTGAACGCCGCCATCGTGCTCCTGGGCGTGCTCACCAGCGCCGTCTTCCTGCGCGGCGCGGCCTCCCGTGCTCGGTAACGCCCGGCGGTACGCGCCGCACGACGACCGTCCGGGCCGCCGCGAGGCCGTAGCGGCCCGCCCGGACGGCCGTCGGCCCGGCGGGCCCGCCTGGGAGGCGCTGTGGCTCGACGCCGGCACGCACCGCGTCCCGGTCCGGGTCTACCGCCCCGGCGCGGACGCCTTCGGCTGGCTCGTCTGGGCGCACGGCGGCAGCTGGCAGGCGGGCTCCCTGGAGCACTGGCACCAGCCGGTCACGGACCTGGCGCGGGTGTCGGGATGCACCGTGGTCAGCACCGGCTACCGCCTCGCCCCCCGCTACCGGCACCCGGCCCAGCTCGACGACCTGCTCACCGCCCTCGCCTGGGCCGAGGAGCAGGCGGGCGGCGAGCCGCTGGCGGTCGGCGGGGACAGCGCGGGCGGGACGCTGGCCGCCTGCGCGGCCCTGGCCCGGCGCGACCGGAACGAGCCGCTGGCCGCGCAGGTGCTGGCCTACCCGCCGCTGGACCCCGGCTGCACCGCCCCCGCCTACACGCGCGACCCGGGCGCGTTCCCGGCCGCGGACGACCTGCGGCGGGCGTGGCGGATGTACCGCGGCGGCGCGGGTACGGCCGTACGTGGCGGCGTACCGCTGTACAGCACCCCCCTGGAGGCCGGCCGGCTCGCCGGACTGGCACCGGCCGTGCTCGCCGTCGGGGACCTCGACCCGGTCCGCGACGACGTGACGGAGTACGCCCGGCGGCTGCGCGAGGCGGGCACCTCCGTGCGGCTGCGGGTCTTCCCGCACACCCCGCACGCGGTCTTCCTCGCCGGTCACGGCCCCGGTCGGGGGGACCCACGTCTGCGGCGCTGGCTCGGCACGGCCCTGCGCCGGCACCTCACGTCACCGAAGGAGACGACATGACCACCGCACACACCGAGACCGAGCTGCCCCACCTCGCCGCACTGGCCCGGCACTTCGCCGACCTGCGGGACGGCACCCACGGCGAGGGCGGCGACACGGTCACGCGCCGGGGCAAGGAACGGCACTTCGAGCACGCCGTGGAACTGCTCCACCCCTACGCCGTCCAGGTCCTCCGGGAGTTCGACACCGCCCTGCTGCTGAACACCGGCGAGGTGACGGCGAGCGGCGTGCGGCGCACCGCGGACGGAGGGCTCGGGGCCGAGTGGACACTGTCCTGGCCCGAACAGCGGGAGGCCCGGATCGCCCCCATCACGCTGCTCGCCTTCTACGGCCGGGGCTTCCACCACCCGCACCTGCGGGGCGCGACCGTCCACGACTGGCCGCTGAACGTGTTCACCCCCGAGCAGGCCGCGGCCGAGGTGCCCACGCTGCGGGCCATCGCCACCGGCGATCTGCACAACCTCGTCTTCCAGCGCGACTACCGGATCGTGCCCGCCGTCGTGCGGGCGGGACAGTGAGAGGAGGAGCGCCGATGGTCCCGCGGTTGTCGGTGCTGGACCAGTCGCCCGTCGGCGCGGGCTTCACCCCGGCCGACGCCTTGCGCGCCTCGGTCGACCTGGCGCAGGCCGCCGAGGAGTGGGGATACGTCCGCTACTGGGTGGCCGAGCACCACGGATCGCCGGGGTTCGCCGGCAGTGCCCCGGAGATCCTGGCGGCGGTCCTGCTGGCCCGCACGGGCCGGATGCGGGTGGGCACCGGCGGGGTGCTGCTGCCCCGCTACTCGCCGGTGAAGGTCGCCGAGGTCTTCGGCGTGCTGGCCTCGCTGTACCCGGACCGGGTCGACCTGGGCCTCGGCCGTGCGGGCGGTCCGGCGCACGACTTCCCCGAGCGGGTGCGGGCGCTGCGGGTGCTCCTCGGCATGGACGGTGCCGGGCCGGAAGCGGGGGAAGGGACGCAGGTCCCGCCCGTGCCGCCGCGGATGTGGCTGCTGGGCGCGGGCGGCGGGTCGGCCGCGCTCGCGGGGGAGCTGGGGACGGACTACGCGTTCGCCCACTTCCTCGACCCCCGTCCCGCGCGGGAGTCGCTCGCCGCCTACCGTACGGCCTTCGCCGAGCGGGCGAGCCGGCCCGCACCGGGCGGCGTCCTGGCGGTGCGCGTGGTCACCGCCGAGAGCGAGGACCGGGCCGAGGCGCTCGCGCACAGCGTCCTCCTGTGGCGCAGCCGCAAGGACCTGGGCGAGGACCTCCCGCTGCCCACCCCCGAGGAGGCGGTCGGCCACCGCTGGACCTCCCTGGAGGTGCAGCGCGCCGCCGTCCACAGGGCCTCCCTGGTGTGGGGGACACCGGAGCAGGTGGTACGGCGGCTCGCCGCGCTGGCCGAGGAGCACGGCGTCGACGAGATCATGGTCAACACGCTGGCCTGTGACCCGCGGGACCGGTTGTCCTCGTACCGGCTGCTCGCCGAGTTCTCCGCGGCCGGCGTGCCGCTCGCCCCGGCCGACGTGTGAGGGGCCGGGCGCAGAACACGGCGCGGGGGGCCGGGTCGTTCCCGGTCCCCCGCCCGTGCTCCCGGAGTTCAGTGGGCGCCCAGCGACGTGGGCCGCGGCCCGGCGGGCTCGGCCGGGGCGGCCGGCTCGGCCGCGACGACCGGCTCGGCCGGTGCCGGGCGGACCGCCTTGCGGCTGCGGCTGAAGCGGCGCATGGCCGGCATCTCCACGAACCGGTACAGCAGCCAGCCGCCCAGCAGGGAGGTGCAGAAGAACCCGGCGACGACCAGCAGCGCCACGGGCACGCCGTAGGTGGCGCCGTCCAGCAGGGACCGCAGGTAGAAGATGGACACGCCCTGCACGAGGTAGAACCCGAAGGAGACCTCGCCGAGCCAGACCATCGGCCGGCTGCGCAGCCAGGTGGCGCGCCCGGCGACGTCGGCCGCCGCCACCGAGGCGATCAGCGCGCCGATCGGGACGATCGTCGCGACGACGAACGTGTACGGGAACGGCACGACGAACCCGGCCGCGTACCCCAGCGCGCACAGCGCGAGCGACACGCCGGTGCCCATCCACCGCGGCCAGCGGCCGGCCAGCACGATACGCGCCAGCAGGATGCCGAGCACGAACTCGAACAGGCGGCCCGGCGGGAACAGGTAGCCGAACCAGAACTGCTTGTCGGAGATCGGGGTGATCGCCGACTTGGGGGTGTCCGGCACCAGGTACGTCGAGACGAGCTGGACCACCACGGTGCCGGCGACCATGACCGCCGCCCAGCCCCACAGCGCGCCCTCCCGGAGCCTGCGCACCGGCACGATCAGCAGCGGGAACAGCAGGTAGAACAGCAACTCGCTGCCGAGGGACCAACTCGGCGGATTCATGCTGAGGTTGATCTCCGGCTGCGGGAAGAAGGTGTGCACCAGCAGCAGGTTGGGCAGCCACTGCCCGACGGACGTGATCGTGGCCCCGGCGAAGAGGACGAGCGAGGCCGTGAACACCACGACGTGGTTCGGGAAGATCTTGGTCATCCGGCGGCGCCAGAAGGCGCGTGCGGACTGCCCCGGACGGGCCGACCAGGTCAGCACGAAGCCGGAGAGCACGAAGAAGAACGACACCCCGATGTACCCGGTGTTGAGGAACGCCTTCTCGTAGGCGTGCGCGATACCGGCGTCGGCGAACGGGTTGATCGGGTCGTTGGGCGGGATGGGCGAGTTGGACAGGGAGGTGTGGAAGAGGAAGACGAGCAGTGCCGCGAAGAACCTCAGGCCGGTCAGCGACGGCAGCCGGGCCGGACCCGCGGGCCCGGTGTCCGCGGCGGAACGCACTGTGGACATGCTCATGAGATGAAGCTCCTGTGGGGCCTTTCCCGGTCTCGGAGAACCCCTGTCGCCAGGGGGAAACGGTCCGGGGCGGCCTGTCGCGACCGCCCCGGACCTCCGGCGCGCGCCTTACCCGGCGGTGCCGCCGGCCGTGTCGGTCTCGTTGCGGTGAACGACGATCTTCGCGTCCTCGGCCACGTAGTAGTTCTGCACCGAGTACGCGATGGTGGCGAAATCGAGCCGGCCGTCGCCGTTGAAGTCGGCCGTGGCGATGCGCGCGACGGACTCGTCCGACACCCGCCACTTGGTCCAGATGCCCTTGGCCGCGTCGACGGCCTTGTAGTACATGACGCCCTGCCAGGGCCACGGGCCGCGCAGCGCCACCAGGAACTCGTCGTCGCCGTCGCCGTCGAAGTCGGCGCACACGATCTGGTGGCCGGGTCCCTCGCCGTTCTCGTTCGGGTCGCCGTAGACGTCCAGCAGCGTCCGCTGCCAGCCGGTCCCGTCCTCCCGCTTGGTGTACACGGCCACCGTGTTGCCGTGGAACGGCTCCACCGCGGCGACGTACGCCATGGGGTCGTCCCCCAGCCGCCCGGCGTCCAGGTCACCGCTGCCCCGGAAACCGGTCCGCTCGAACTGGGTCAGCTCGCCGGCGCCGATGTGTTCGCGGACCCACTCGCCGCGCTCGGCGTCGTAGTACAGCCAGGTGACCCCCTCGTCGGAGGCCAGCAGCAGCGAGTCCCGGTCCGAGCCGGGGATGAGCCCCCGCTTCTTCTCCGCTCCGTGGATCATGCGGAAGTTCGTGTCGTCGATGACCGTCATCGGCCATTCCCCGGCGGTCAGCACGTCATCGGGCTGGGTGAACAGCACCACCGGCAGCACCGCGTGCACGTCGGCCTCGGCCACGATGGGCAGACCGATGATCTCCAGCCGCTCCGACTGGGTGAAGTAGCCCGCCCGCAGCCGGTGCATGCCGGTGGCGCGGCCGACGTAGTGCTTCGTCCAGCGCGTGGGGTCCTTGTCGGGCGCGCCCGGGTTCTCCAGCCAGGCGATCTTGCCGCCCTGCGGGTCGGGGTCGACGATGGTGCCGATCGGCCCGTACAGCTCGTAGCAGACGATGATGTCGGGCGAGCCGTTGCCGCTGACGTCGGCGAAGTCCGCGCCGACCGGCATGCGGAAGCCGTCGGCCGCCAGGCGCCGGGTCCACTCGCCGTCGTTCTGGTACCAGTAGATCTCGCCCAGGCGCAGCCCGTAGCCGAACAGGTCGGGCCGGCCGTCCCCGTCGATGTCCGGGGCCTCCAGCCAGTAGCCGTCCCGCAGTTGGCCGGCCACCAGCTCCGGGGTGAACTTCGGGATCCTGATGTCGCTCATGTCCTCACTCCGCTGAACGGTCACCGCGCCAAGCGGTGGTACTCGATCGCCAGCCACACGCAGTCGGTGTCGGCGTGGTACTGGTGCCAGGGGTAGACGAAGGCACCGTCCGGCCCGAGCGAGCAGAACGGGTCCGGCGTGGTGTATCCGGGGCTCATCGGCAGGTCCTGGTAGAGCGTGCCGTGGTCCTGCCGCCGGAACTTCTGCATCCGCCCCCGGCCGGCCACCTGCGTGTGGACCTCGATGAACTCGTGCCGGTTGTGGATGAAGCAGTCGGTCCCCGCCGGGGCGAACCACAGGTTCACCCGCACCTCGAAGAGCTCCGCGGCTCCGGGGACCGGGGTCTCGCGCAGGATGTGCGCCGGGTCGAACGCGACCCGTCCGGCGGTCTCCTGCGGGCCCCGCCACAGCGGGATCCGCGCGTCGAACGGCACACCGCCGGTGGTGCCGGGCCCGTCCGCGATCCGGTCGCCCAGCAGCTCGCCGAGCCGGGCCCAGCCCGGCGTCCGCGTGATGCCGCCGATGTCCGCCGCGTCCTCGTCGTCCGTGCGCAGCACGAGCAGGAGCCCGGCCTCGCCGATCACCGTGTCGGTCACGGTCGTCGAGGTCAGCGGGGGGATCGGCCGGCGTGGGGACTCGGCGACGTACGCGTCGCGCGTCCCGCAGTTGACGACGATCGCCCGCCCGTCGACCCGGTACTCGCGCGCGTCCGCCACCGCGGTCGCCGTGACGTGGCCGCCGCCGAGGTCCAGGGCGCGCACCGCGCCCACGGCACCGGCGTCCATGGTCCGAGTGGTCACCGGTTCCGTCATGAGCGCGCGAACTCCGCTGTCCGGGCCGGCTCCAGGCTCAGCTCGTCGGTCTCGGTCGCGGTCTCGGTCTCGGTCTCGGTCGCGGTCTCGGTCTCGGTCTCCGGCACGAACGGTTCGGCCGGCGGGCCGTCGCCGAAGAAGTGCGCGATCGCGTCGACGGTGCGCCGGGTGGCGCGCCCGTCACCGTACGGGTTGGCGGTGGAGGCCATCCGCGCGTAGGCCTCCTCGTCCCGCAGCAGCTCGACCGTGTGGGTGTACACGCCGTCGTAGGAGGTGCCGACCAGCCGGGCGGTGCCCGCGACCACGGCCTCCGACCTCTCGGTGACGTTGCTGATCACCAGTGTCGGCTTGCCCAGCGCCGGGCCCTCCTCCTGGGCGCCGCTGCTGTCCGACAGGATGATGTCGGCGCGCCGCATGAGCCGGCAGAAGTTCAGGTACGGCAGCGGGTCGACGACGGTGATGTCCGGGTGGCCCTCGATCTCGGGCAGCACCGCCTCGCGCACCGCCGGGTTGCGGTGCAGCGGTACGACGACACGGGTGCCGGGCTCGTCGGCGATGGCGGCGAAGGCGCGGGCTATCTGCGGCAGGTGGGGCCAGGCGTCCCGCCGGTGCGCGGAGGCGAGGACGACCTTGCGGGTGTCGGTGTCCAGGTCCTCCAGCGCCGGGTGGCCGAAGCTGTCCGCCTTGTTCCCGGCCCAGTGCAGGGCGTCGATGACCGTGTTGCCGGTCACCGCGATCGTCTCCTCGGCGATGCCCTCGCTCAGCAGGTTCGCCTTGTTGCCCGGGGTGGGGGCCAGGTGCAGCGCCGCGATCTGGGCGATCATGCGGCGGTTGCCCTCCTCCGGGAAGGGCGACCCGAGGAACCCGCTGCGCAGGCCCGCTTCCACATGGATCAGCGGGATCCGGTGGTGGAAGGCGGCGAGCGCGCCGGCCATGGTGGTGGCGGTGTCGCCGTGCACCAGCACGGCCTCCAGCTTGAGGGAGTCGAGCTGTCCCTCCAGTTCGCGCAGCGCGCGGTAGGTGGTCTGCGAGAGCGTCTGTCCCGGGACCATGACCGCCAGGTCGATGTCGGGGCTCAGATCGAACTCCCGCATCGTCTCGTCCAGCATCTCCCGGTGCTGGCCGGTCGAGATCACGATCGGCTCGAAACGGGGGTCCCCCCGCAGAGCGTGTATCACCGGGGCGAGTTTGATGGCCTCCGGGCGGGTGCCCAGGACCACGGCGACGGTTCGCATCAGGTGTCTCCCGATTCGGATGTCGGACCGAGGCGGTGGGGGTCACGTCCCGGCCGGCTCGACGGACAGGGCGTGGCGGAAGAAGCAGCCCGGGTCCCAGCGCTTCTTGACCTGCTGCAGCCGGGGGTAGTTGTCCTTGTAGTAGAGGGTGTGCCAGGGGATGCCCGAGCGGTTGTGGCGCGGGTCCGCCATGTCGGTGTCGCAGTAGTTGATGTAGCAGCCGTCCGTGCGGCCGTCGGTCACCGGGACCCCCTTGGTCTCGGCGAAGAACTCGGCGTACAGGCCGCGGATCCAGTCCAGGTGGAAATCGTCGTCCCGCGCGTCGGGCCAGAAGGTCTGGAAGGTCATCTTGAACACGGAGTCGCGCTGCGCGTTCGCCGTGGCGTCCGGTGCGACCGCGTTGACCCGGCCGCCGAAGGAGAACAGCACGAGCATGGTGTCCGGGTTCTTGAAGTCGGGCCGCGTCATGTACTTGTACAGGGCGGCGATCTGCTGGTCGCTGAAGTTGCGGCGCATGTAGCCGGACTTGTGCGCGGCCCGGGACGTGGGGTCGGTGATGGTCGGGTTGTTCGTGCCGACCAGCCGGGCGGCGTTCAGCCACGGCATCACGCGGGGCTCCGCCAGGTCCGGCAGGTGCGGGATCTCCCCGTTGCCCTTGGCCATCGGCCGTGCGGTCAGGCCGGTGCCGGCGGTGATCGCGGCGAAGTAGTCGTCCAGCAGCTTGCGGGCGCCGGGCACGGTCGCGTCCACCTGGGTGAACATGCCCAGGCTGCCATGGGCCCGCGAGCTGACGTTGAAGAGGCTGGACAGGTGCCGGTAGGGGGAGTCCGGTGCGCTGTTGGCCTCGTGCCAGGCGCCGAAGTTCTTCAGCAGCCGGGTGAACCGGGCCTCGTCGAGGTCCTCCCAGGGCAGGTCGACCGCGTGGACCAGGACCTTGGAGGGCGGGGACATCAGCTGGTCCTCGGGGGCGGTGCCCCTGGCGTCGGGCGAGCGGAACCAGTAGCGGGTGACCAGGCCGAAGTTGCCGCCGCCCCCGCCGGTGTGCGCCCACCACAGGTCCCTGGCGGGGTCGTCGGCCTCGCGGGTGGCGACCGTGGTGCGCACCCGGCCCCGTTCGTCGACGGTGACGACCTCCACCGCGTACAGGTGGTCGACGACCAGGCCGTGGGCGCGGGAGAGGAGTCCGTAGCCGCCGCCCGCTATGTGGCCGCCGGCGCCGACGCTGTAGCAGATGCCGCCGGGGATGGTGACGCCCCAGCCCTTGTACAGCGCCTCGTACACGTTGAGCAGCCGGGCGCCGGGTTCGACGTAGAAGGCGCGTCTGGCCGGGTCGTAGCCGACGTCCGTCATCTCCGAGAAGTCCAGGATCACCTCGACCTCCGGGTTGCACACCAGCGGGGCGAAGCAGTGGCCTCCGCTGCGCACGGAGACCCGCTTGCCGGCCCGGTGGGCGGCGCTCAGCGCGCGTTCGGCGTCCTGGGTCGAGCGGATCATCTTCACGTAGTCGGGCCGGGCGACGTAGCGCTGGTTGTTCCCCGTGGTCAGCAGCGGGTAGCGCGGGTCGTCGGGGCCGATGAGCGCGCCCGTCTCGTACGGCTCGGCGGCGTGCGCGGGAGAGGCGGCGGTGGTCAGCCCGGCGGCCGCCGCCGTGACACCGCCGGCGAGGGCGGCGCCGCGGGCGAGGAGGGAGCGGCGGTCCAGGGACGCGGCGGTCTCGCGCGCGGACACCGCGGAACGGGATGTCATGTACACCTCACTCAAGGTCGATGGGGCGGGCAGGGGAAGGGCGATCGCTTGCCGGGGTGAGGCGGTGCCTGCGGGAGGACGTCAGATCTGGCGCAGCGCGCCGCCGTCGACGGCCCATTCGGCGCCGGTGACCTGGCGGGCCAGGGGGGAGAGCAGATAGGCGACGACCGCGGCCACGCCCCGCGGGTGACCGATGCGCCCGATCGGCAGCCGGCGCTCCTCGCGGATGAAGCGGTCCACGGCCTCGTCGGGAGAGGTGCCGTAGCGCTGCGCGAGCTGCTCGGCGAAGCCGCCCGGCGCGTCGAACAGCTCGGTGCGGGTCGGGCCCGGGGAGACGACGTTGGAACGCACGCCCACGGGCGCGAACTCCGCCGACAGGGACTTCGAGACCGACAGCAGCGCCGTCTTGGCCGCCGCGTAGTCCAGCAGGGGCGGGGCCGGGAAGCGGGCGGCCTCGCTCGCGATGTGCACGATGCTTCCCGCGCGCTGCCCGACGAGCGTCGGCAGCACCGCCCGGGTCATCCGCACCGCGGCATGCAGGTTCAGCTCGAAGGAGGCTTTCCAGTCGGCGTCGGTGGTGTCGAGGAAACCCGTACGGGACGTCAGGCCACCGGCGTTGTTCACCAGGCCGTCGATACGCCCGTACCGGCTCAGCGCGGCTTCGGCGATGCGCTCGGCGGCCTCGGGATCGGTGACGTCCGCGGCGAATGCCCATATGTTTCCGTCATCCGGATCGCACTTCTCGGCGCGACGGGACACACCGACCACGCGGGCGCCCTCGGCGGCCAGCAGTTGCGCGACGGCCGCGCCGATCCCGGCCGACGCACCGGTGACGACGTACACCTTTCCGGCGAGTTCCAGATCCACAAGGACTCCTTTCCGTATTCCCTTCTCCTCAAGCGGCTTCCAGGTCTTCCACGGCTGCCGGAGGGCGCGTGCGGGAGGCAACGAATTCGCCGAGCCACCGCCGGAAATCCGGACCCAGGTCCTCGCGTTCCCAGGCCAGCCGGACCACGGCGCGCAGGTATTCGCCGGGATCACCGGTGTCGTAGCGGCGCCCGGAGAAGACCACCGCGTGGACCGGGCCCGCGACCCCGGTCCCGCACATCGTGTCGAGGGCGTCGGTGAGCTGGATCTCGCCCCCGCGCCCCGGCCCGGTGCGGCGCAGAACGCCGAAGACGCCGGGGTCGAGGACGTAGCGGCCCAGCACCGCGTAGCGGCTCGGCGCCCGGTCCGGAGACGGCTTCTCCACCAGCGCCGTCACCCGCAGGACGTCGTCCTCGCCGGTCTCGGTGACCGCGGCGCACCCGTACCGGGAGGTCTCGTGCGGGGCGACCTCCATCAGGGCCAGCACGCTGCCGCCGTACCGGTCGCGGACCTCGGCCATGCGGGCCAGCAGCGGATCCCCGGGGTCGATCAGATCGTCGCCGAGGAGGACCGCGAAGGGGTCGTCGCCGACGTGGGACGCCGCCCGCAGCACCGCGTGGCCGAGTCCCCGCGGGTCTCCCTGGCGCACATAGTGGATGTTCGCGAAAGAAGCGGGAGAGGTGAGCCGGGACAGCTTGGTGTCCTCGCCTCTTTCCCGCAGCGTGGTCTCGAGTTCGAAACCGCGGTCGAAGTGGTCCTCCACGGGGCGCTTGTTCCGCCCCGTCACCATCAGGATGTCGGAGAGGCCGGACGAGACAGCCTCTTCCACCACGTACTGAATGGCCGGCTTGTCCACCAGCGGCAGCATTTCCTTCGGCACGGCTTTGGTCGCCGGAAGGAATCGCGTGCCCAGTCCGGCGGCCGGGATGACGGCTTTCGCCAAGCGGCGGGAACTGGTCATGCGGCGAATTTATCGACCGGGCCGCTGATCGGGTGAGGCCTTCCGGGCGACGCGGAACCGATTCAGTAGCTCCGCCCTTCGCCCGCGCCCGGAAGTGCCGCCGACCGTGCGGTGAACTGCTGGATTCGCGCGGCGACCGGGCCCGCGGAGCGTGAACTTGCCGAAAGCGTCGCTCCGGTTTGCGCGTGC
Organism: Streptomyces sp. NPDC006134; assembly: GCF_040628835.1. Taxonomy (NCBI): domain Bacteria; kingdom Bacillati; phylum Actinomycetota; class Actinomycetes; order Kitasatosporales; family Streptomycetaceae; genus Streptomyces; species Streptomyces sp. NPDC006134. Next base: position 74,610 of record NZ_JBEXTV010000001.1, read on the forward strand.
TCCGGACCGAGGCCCCGCGGGCCGGTGAACGCGGCGGCTGCGCGGGGTCGCGCCACCGTGCCCACCGGCATCGCCCTGCCCCAGCCGCCCTGATGTCCCGGTCCCGGCCCGAGGACGGGCGGACGGGACCGACGCGTCGGCGCGGGCAGGCGCGTTCCCGGCCGGCCGGCGGGTGACGCGGGACCACGCCTCGGCCGCGCTCCTCGCTCCTCCACGCGGTTTCCTCCTCGGCGCCGGTCCGCGATCCGTCCCGGGGGGGGTGGCCCGTGCCGTCGGGCACGGGCCACCCCCGGCGGAGGTTCCGCGGGCACTACGCGGGAGTGAGCCTCCACTGCTGGCACGCGTTGTTCAGCCAGGTCCACTGCCGTACGTCGGCACCGTCCGCGGTGGAGCAGTCCGCGACGTCGGCCACCTTGCCGGTGGCCTGGTTGACGATCCGGACGTGGCCGCCGTCGGTGGCCACGAAGCGGAACCGCTGGCAGGTGTTGTCCAGCCAGGACCACTGCCTGAGGTCGGCCCCGTCGGCACCGGAGCAGTTCTCGGTGTCGAGCACCTTCCCGGTGGCCGCGTTGACGAGCCGGTGGGTGTCGTCGCCGAGGTCCTCCAGCCGCCAGCGCTGATGGCCGCCGCCACCGCACGCCCACTGCCGGACGTCGGCCCCGTCGGCGGCCGAACCGCCCGCCACCTCCAGGCACTTGCCGCTGCTGCGGCTGGTGAGCGTGTACGTGCCGGAGGAGGCGGCCGGCTCCCCGGACGGTCCGGTGAGCGAGGCGCCCAGACGGACCGGCGTGCCGAAGTTCGGCGTGCCGTCCGCGTTCCAGGTGAACTTCTGCGCCCGGGTCGTCCGCCCGTTGTCGCAGCCCTCGCCCGCGCCGTCGTTGGCGTGGTAGACGATCCAGCTCTCCCGGCCGTCCGGGGAGGTGAAGAAGCCGTTGTGGCCGGGCCCGTAGACGCCGTTGGCGTCACTGCGCTGGAAGACGGGCGTGGACTTCTTCGTCCAGGAGGACGCGGCCAGCGGGTCGGAGCCGGTCAGCTCCAACTGTCCCAGCTTGTAGTCGGGGGTCCAGCAGCCGCTGGCGGAGTAGACGAGGAACGTGCGCCCGCCGCGCTGGAGCACCTCGGGCCCCTCGTTGACCGCGCCGCCCTGCCGCTCCCAGGCGTACGTCGGTGTGGAGATCGTCCGGTACGGGCCGCCGACAGTGTACGGGTTCGCCATCGGCGCGATGACGATGTTCTGGGTCCCGTCGTGCGTGCTGCCCAGCATGTACAGCCGGCCGCCCGCGTTCAGCACGCTCGGGTCCAGCATCCAGGCGGAGTTGAGCTGCCCCTTGTAGGTGTACGGCCCCATCGGATCGGACCCGGCGCTCTCCAGGACGTGGCTGCGCTGCGTCGGGTTGTAGTCGGACACGTTCTGCCCGGCGACGTAGTACAGGTACCAGCGCCCGTTGAGGAAGTGCAGCTCGGGCGCCCAGATGTTGCAGCACCGGGAGGCGGCGTCGCCCTTCCAGACCTGCACGCCGGGCGCGGTGGCGAGCCCGGCCAGGGTGGGTGCCTTGCGGATGGTGATGACGTCGGTCCAGCTCGTCGTCACCAGGTGGTGGTTGCCGTCGTGGTACGAGATCCAGGGATCGGCGCCCTTGACCGGCTTGACCGGATTGGTGAACGAGGCCGCGTTCGCGGACGGCTGCCCGAGCGACAGCGCGAGCAGCAGCGCGGCCAGCAGGGTCAGTAGGCGACGGGCCATCCGCTGCTCCAGTTCAGGAGGTTGACGCCGAGCTTGGGCGTGCCGTTGTCGTTGGCGTCGTAGTAGTGGTAGACGATCAGGTCCCCGTCGACGTCCTTCATGATCGACTGTCCGCCGGGGCCGACGACGCTGCCGTGCGACTCCAGGACGGGCGTGCCGCCGTTGTTCATCATCGACACGCCGTTCTTGTCGAGGTACGGCCCGGTGACCTTGGTGGCCCGCCCCACCTTCACCTTGTACGTCGAGCTGGTCCCGGCGCAGCAGGTGTCGTACGAGGCGAAGAGGTAGTAGTACCCGTTCCGCTTGACGATGAAGGGGGCCTCGACGGCCTTGGTGCCGGTCGGGCGGGAGGCGAGCGAGTAGCGGGTGGTGTCGGAGGCGAGCTGTTTCCCGGTGGCGGGGTCGATCCGGATCATCTTGATGCCGGTCCACCAGCTGCCGAAGGACAGCCACCACTTCCCGTCGTCGTCGACGAAGAGGTTGGGGTCGATGGCGTTGTAGTCGCTGGACGCGTTCGAGGTGTAGACGACGCCGTAGTCGGTCCAGCTGCCCGGCAGGCCCGTCGTCGAACCGGCCAGCCCGATGGCCGAGGTGTTCGAGCCGAACGACGAGACGGAGTAGTACATCAGGTACTTGCCGCCGTGGTACGAGATGTCCGGCGCCCAGGACTCCGGGACCGAGGAATAGGTCCGCCACCAGCCCGGCCGGGACGAGAAGGCGTCGGCGCCGGCCGAGAAGGCGGTGCGGTCGGAGGAGGTCTTGCTGCTGATGCCGCCGCCGGTGGCGTAGAGCAGGTACTGCCCCGACGAGGTGCGGATCATCGTCGGGTCGTGGGTGACGACGGAGCCGGTGACCCGGCCGGGGTTCGGGTACGCCGACGCCGTGGTGGGGACGAGGGCGAGCAGGGCGGCTGAGGGGAGGGCGAGGAGGGTGGTTCTGGTGCGGCTCATGCGGCTCTTGCGGCTCATGGGGAGGACTCCTGTTCGGAATGTCGAACATGGATCGCCAGTTCGGACGGAACGTAGGCCCCCTCCCCGTGCGCGTCAATGGTTCGCGCAGCTTCCGCGCACCACGGACAGCCAGCCGGGCACGTCCACCTCCGCGCGGACCGTCTTTCCCGGCGACGGATCGCGCCGCAGCACCTCCCAGCGGTCGGCGAGCGCGTCCACCAGGAACAGACCCCGGCCGCACTCGTCGAGGCCACCGGTGGGCCGCACCTCCGGACACGGCGGGCCACCGTGCGTGTCGGTCACCTCGATACGGACGCCGCCCGTGACGAGCGAGAGCCGCAGCTCGAAGTCCCGGCCGGGGACGCGGCCGTGGGTGACGGCGTTCGCCGCCGGCTCGGCGACGATCGCGACGACGGCGTCGGCGGCCTCGGTGCCGTGCGGGAGGCCCCAGGCGTCGAGCTGGGCGGCGGCCAGGCGCCGGGCGAGCCGGGCGCCGCGCGGCGTGGAGCTCAGCCGCTGGGTGAACACACGTACGGTAACCGGGCGTCGGCGTGAAGGCGGTGCTGTCATGCGCCCAATCCGGCCTGCCGGGACGGCACTTCTCCAGGTCGGCACCACGTACGCTGCGGCAGCGTGCGCGGTCACGATCTGGACAGTACGTGTCACCTTCCGTGACCATGGCCGGGACTGTGGGAGGTGACCGGCAGTGGTCGTTGAGTCGTCGGACAGCCTGCGGACCTTCGGGGCGATGGTCCAAGGACTGCGGGAACACGCGGGGTTGAGCCGGAAGGAGCTCGGCGAGCTGGTCCGGTACTCCAAGCACACGGTGGCGTCGGTGGAGCTGGGCAGACGGATGCCCGACCCGGCGTTCGTGGAACGGGCGGAGGAGGCACTGGGCAACACGGGGGCACTGCGGAGGACGTCGGCTCATCTGGCACGGCAGCCGGGGCTGGCGGCGTGGTTCCGGCAGTGGGCGCGGCTGGAGCAGGTGGCGATCACGTTGTACACGTACGAGTGCCGGATGGTGCCGGGGCTGTTGCAGACGGAGGCGTACGTACGGGCGATGGCCGCCGAGCTGCGCAACGTCGAGATCCAGGTGATGCCGCTGGTACGGACGTCACACTCCGGGCTGCAAGGGCCCATCCGGCTGCTGGAGACGTCGGCGAACAAGTGGTTCGCGTACGACGAAGGCCAAGAAAGCGGGCAGTTGCTCACCGACGTAAAAGTGGTCGGCGTACTCCAGAGGCGGTATGCCAGGATGCGTTCACAGGCTCTCACCCTCCAGGACTCCATGACTCTGTTGCAACGAATGCGAGGAGACCTATGAGCGCCCCGGAACTGGCCTGGTTCAAGAGCACCTACAGCAGCGCCTCGGGCGACGACTGCGCAGAGGTCGCCCTCTCCTGGCGCAAATCCAGCTACAGCAGCGGTGGCGACGGCGACTGCGTCGAAATAGCCGCCTGCCCCCACACCGTCCACGTCCGCGACTCCAAGGGCAGGCAGGGCCCCCACCTCACCCTCTCCCCCACCTCCTGGGCCGGTTTCCTCACCCACCTGCGGTAGACGCCGCCCGCAGCAGGGCCGCCGTCTCGGCGTGGCCGCCCTTCACGGCCCACTCCAGCGGGGTGTACCCGGTGCCGTGGTCCTCCCGCAGGCCCGGATCGGCGCCGCCCTCCACGAGGGCGCGGACGGCGTCGGTGTGGCCCCAGCAGGCGGCCCCGCACAGGGGCGTGCCCTCCGAGCCGTGGCCGCTCTCGAGGTCGGGGGCGGCTCCGGCCCCGAGCAGCAGGCGGACGGTGTCGGCGGCGCCGTGGACCGAGGCCGCGTACAGGGGCGTCGTGCCGTCGGCGTCGGGCCGGTTCGGGTCGGCCCCGGCGCGCAGCAGGCGGCGTACGTCGGCGGTCTCGCCGAGCATCGCCGCCCCGACGAGCCGGGCCGCCAGTTTCTTCCGCCGCCGCCTGTTCACGCCCGTCCGCCTCCGTTGTCCCGCTTCCGCACGACGTCGGTCACCCGCACGTCCTCCGTCTCCGGAGCCCCGAACGCCTCGACGGTCACCCCGTCGCCGGTGCCGGTGATCTCCAGTGCCAGTTGGCTGCCCATGAAGCGCAGGTCGAGCCGGGCCCGGGGGGCGCCCGCCCGGTCCGGCATCCGGTGGATCCACGACGGCAGGTAGTCCAGGCCCGTCAGCTTCTCACGGATCTCCCGGTGACCGGTCGGTCCCGTGCCGCCGAATGCCTCGCCGATGCGCCGCGCGTGTGCCTCGCCGTCGCACTTGTCGCCGTCCGCCAGCGGCACTTCCCCGACCGGTCCGGGCCGTCTGGGGGTTGGTGACGACTTCGGTGGCGCGGGGGCGTCCAGGGGAACCGGTATCTCGCCCTTCGCGTCCGGGACGCCCGACGGGGTCCCGCCGGTCCCGTACGACGGTGTGGCCCCGCCCTCCCAGCCCGGCAGATCCTCGGGCTCGGGCACGCCACCGCTGCCGTCGCCGCCGTCGGGGGCGTCCGGGTCGCAGCTCTCCATGACGCGGGTCAGCATCGCGAAGGCCCGCAGCTCCGGGTCGTCGGCGCCGGCCGCGGCAGCGAGGGGGTCCGCCGCCGGGGCGGCGCTCGTCGCGGGGGTCCGGCCGGTGGCGGCCGGCTCGCCGCCGCAGCCGGACAGAGACAGGGACAGGGACAGGACCAGGCAGCCGAACGCGGCCGTCACGACGGGCTTGGGAAGGAATGGCAGGCGCATGCGTGCAGCCTGCCGGGCGCCGTCCACCGCGCACATGAGTACGTGTACTCACCCCCGCAGGGGTCAACGTGCCTGGTCCGCGCGGTCTTTCGACCGTACCTCGTGTGACCCGGGCACCGCCCGCTGTGGACAATGGCCCCCGCACACGATCGACGCGGGCGCGCACCGCGGCAGGACAGGCAAGAGGAGGCGCTCCCTTGGCGCTCAGCAGACGTACCTTCGGCGGCCTCGCGGGCACCGCCGTCCTCGGCCTGGCGCTCGGCGGCAGTGTCGGCGGCAGCAGCGGGGCCGTGGCCGGGTCCGGCGCGTCCTCCGGCGTACCCACCGGCGCCCCGCCCGCCCCGCCGGCCGCGGACGGGCGGCGGCACGACGTCCGGTTCGACCGGCACTCGCTGCTGGTGGACGGCCGGCGCCTGGTGCTGTGGCCCGGCGAGATGCACTACTTCCGGCTGCCGAGCCCGTCGCTGTGGCGGGACGTGCTGGAGAAGATGCGCGCGTACGGCTTCAACGCGGTGAGCGTCCCCGTCCCGTGGAACGTCCACTCCCCCGCGCCCGGCCGCCACGACTTCACCGGCGTGCGCGACCTGGACCTGTTCCTGCGCACGGCCGCCGAGTGCGAGCTGTACGTGATCCTGCGGCCCGGCCCGTACCTGGGCGCCGGTCTCGACGCGGGCGGGCTCCCGGGCTGGCTGACGGCGGCCCGGGGCCGGGCACGGACCACCGACCCGGCGTACCTGCGGCACGCCGACGCGTGGCTGGCGGCCGTCGACGCCGTCGCCGTCCGGCACCTGTACACCCGGGGCCGGGGCACGGTCCTGCTCTACCAGCCGGAGGAGGCCCCGGACACCGCCGACGCCGACGCGTACGCGGCGCACCTGCGGGCGAAGATCCGCGCCGACGGCGTCGACGTACCCCTCGTGAGCGGGTACGCCGAACAGACCGCGGCGCACGGTGCCGCCGGGGTGCGGCGGCTGGGGCTGGCCCGCCTCGCCGACGGGGCCGCGCTGCCCGGCGCCCTGCTGGCGTTCGGCGGCACCTCGTGGGGGTGGCTGGCCGCGCCGGGCGCCCCCGCCGCGTACGACCGCGGGGCGGCCCTGGACGCGGGACGGCAGCCGACGGACGAACTCGCGGCCACGCACCAGATCGGCCATCTGCTGCGGCACGTACCGGACTTCGCCCGGCTGGAGCGGGCGGCGGAGGTGCGCGGGGCCGACGAGCGGCTGGCGGTCGCCCACCTGGCCAACCCCGACACCGGCACCCACGTGTACGTCGTGCGCAACGACTCCGCCGCCGACGTCTCCTCCCCGCTGCCGGGCACCGGGATCGACGTACCCGTCACCGTCCCGGCCCGCGACGCGAAGCTGCTGGTCGCCGGGTTGCCGCTGGGCGCAGGGCGGAAGCTGGCGTACTCCACCGCGCAGCCGATGGTGTTCCTGTCCGCCGGGGAGCGGGACATCGCCGTGTTCACGGGGCGGCGCGGCGAGATGGCGCACGTCGTGCTGGACTTCCCGGCCACGCCCCGGCCCTGGCGGCTGGACGAGGAGGCGGCGTGGGCGTACGACGACCGCGGCCGGCTCCAGGTGACGGCGCCGCTCGGCGACGGCGGGCTGATCCGGGTGCGGATCGACGGCGGCGGCTCCGAGCGGCCCCTGCTGCTGCTGTTCGCCGACGACGAGACCTCGCTGCGGCTGTGGCCGTGCCGGACCCCGTCGGGCCCGCTCCTCGTCCAGGGCCCGGCGCTGCTGCGGTCCGCCTCCGTGGACCGTGGCACGGTGCGGCTCACCGGCGACACGACCGAGGAGAACGGGCTGGAGGTGTGGGGGCCGCGCGGCGTCACGGACGTGACCTGGAACGGCACCGCGCGCCCCGTCCGCACCAGCCGCTCCGGCGGCCTGACCGCCCTGCGGCCGCTGCCCGGGGCGCCGCACGTGGTGCTGCCCGCGCTCGGCGGCTGGCGCCGCAGGACGGAGAACCCGGAGGCCCGCCCCGGCTTCGACGACGGGGACTGGACGGCGGCGGTGCGGAAGACCTCGCACGGCACGACGCCCGTGCCCAAGGCGCAGCCCGTCCTCTTCGCCGACGACTACGGCTACCACTACGGCGACGTGTGGTACCGGGGCCGCCTGACCGGGGCGGCCGGCCTGACGTCCGTCTCCCTCGCCTACCGCACCGGCTCCGGCGGGCTGCTGATGGCCTGGCTGGACGGGGAGCCGCTGGGCACCCACCGGATGCCGCCGCCGGAGGAGAACCCGGCGGGCAAGGACACCTGGGCGGCGACCGCCCGCTTCCGCCTGCCGGCCGGGCTGCGCGAACGGCTGCGGGACCGGCCGCACGACACTCCCGTCCTGTCCGTCCTGGTCCGGCGGACCGCGCACGGCCAGGACGGCGGTGGCCGCGGCACCCACAAGGCGGCCCGCGGCCTGACCGGCGCCTTCTTCCAGGGCGCGTCGCCGGAGGTCCGGTGGCGGCTGCGGGGCGCCGGCGCCCCCGACCCGGTGCGCGGGCCGCTCAACAACGGCGGCCTGTACGGCGAACGGCACGGCTGGCACCTGCCGGGCCACGACGACGGCGGCTGGGAGGAGACCGCCTTCCCGCGCGGCGACCGGCGGCAGGGGGTCACCTGGTACCGGACGGAGTTCCGGCTGTCGGTGCCCCGGGACGTCGACGCCTCCGTCGGCCTGGTCCTCGACGACGACCCGGGCCGCGCCTACCGCGTCCAGGTCTTCCTCAACGGCTGGAACATGGGCGAGTACGTCAACGACGCGGGCCCGCGCCGCCCCGTCGCCCTGCCCAACGGCATCCTGCGCACCCGGGGCGCCAACACCCTCGCGCTGGCCGTCCTCGCCGACGGCACCACCCCGTCCGGGCCGGGCGAGGTGCGGCTGACCCTGCTGGGCGCGGCGGCCGGAGGGGTGCCGGTGACACCGGTGGACTCTCCCGGCCGGTGAGGCGACCGGGAGAAGCCGGACCCCGACGGGTCCGGCCACCGGTCCCAGCCACCGGTCCCAGCCACGGGTCTCGGCCACGGGTCTCGGCCACGGGCCTCAGACGTGAAGCTCCTGCGGAAAGCCGGTCCAGCGGAGCCCGGCGGGGAGGTGGCCGGTGTCGTTGAAGAGGAGGACCGCCGGGGGACGGCCGGGTGAGTAGCGGATGACGGTCAGGGCCGCGTTGGCGTGGTTGAGGCCCAGCCACCGCCACTTCGGCGCGTCGAGGGCGGCCCGGACGAGCCAGCCGATGAGGAAGTCGTGGGTGACGACGAGCTCGTGCTGCGGTTCGTCTCCGGCGACGGTGCCGGTGAATTCCGCGAGTGCCGCCGCCGCCAGCGCGGGGCCCCGCTCGCGTTCCTCGGCCGTGAACCGGTGCAGGAACCCGGTCCAGGCGTCGGCTGCCTCCGGCGGCAGTTCGTCGCGCGCCGGCAGGTACGGGAGGTAGTCGCCGGCCGCTTCGGAACGGCGGCGGGGAACCCCGTCGAGCTGCTCACCGATCAGCCGGGCGGTCTGTTCGGCACGGGCGAGGGGCCCGTGGTGGATCGCCGCCAACGGGACCCCGCGGAGCCGCTCCCCCAGCAGGACGGCCTGGCGGCGCCCCGCATCCGTCAACGCGCTCTCGTCCGGCGTTGCCTCGCCGTGACGGGCGAGATAGAGGTGGCGGGCGGCCGTACCGGTCACGGATGCGTCCTTCAGCGAGCCGATCGTGCGGACGCGTGGAAGGACGCCGCCCCGAACCGCCCGGTTCCCCGAAGGGCGGAGCCGGGCCTCAAGCCGGAACAGCGCGTCGCGCGGTCCGGACGACGTGCCCACCCGGACGGCCACTTGCGCACCGGGCGGACGCACGCCGTTCCAGGCGGAGGGCGGCAGCCGGGGACCCCGCGGCCCTGGCCAGGGTGGGCCACGGGTGATACACGCGTCGTCAGCGAGGAGTCGTCGTGCGGACACCGCTGTCCTGGTTGGCCAGCCGGTACACATGGGGGCCGCGCAGCCTGCGCGTGGCCGCGGTGGCGTCGATGGCAGCGGCCGTCGCGATCATCGTCACCGGCGGTGTCGTGCGGGTCACCGGATCCGGGCTCGGCTGCCCGACGTGGCCCTCGTGCACCAGCCGGAGCCTGGCGCCCACGGCCGAGATGGGCGTGCATGGTGCGATCGAGTTCGGCAACAGGCTGCTGACCGGCGCGTTGTGCGTGGTGGTCGGCTGGCTCATCATCGCGGCACGGCTGCAGCGTGAGCCCTCGCGCGCGGTGCTGCGCGGGGCATGGGCCCAGTTCTGGGTCATCGTCCTCAACGCCGTCGTCGGCGGCGTCACCGTATGGATGCGGCTCAGCCCGTACGTCGTCGCCGCGCACTTCCTCGCCGCGACGCTGCTGCTGACCGCGGCGGTGGTCACCTGGGAACGCGTGCGGGGTCCGGAGCCCGAGGTGCCCGGGCCGGCCGCCCTGCCGCGGCGCGCCGTCGCCCTGAGCCGGTCCCTGCCGGCCGCCACGGCTCTGCCGCTCGTGGTGGCACGGCGGTCACCGGTTCCGGGCCGCACGCGGGTGACTCCTCCGATGTGCACCGGATGCCCTTCGACTGGGCGGGCGTCACCGTGGTGCACGGTGTGATCGCGGCGGGATGCCTCGTCCTGGGCGGTCTGCTGTTCACCGCTCTGCCCGGCGGTTCCCCGGCCCGCAGGCGCACCGGGATGTTCCTCGCCGTCTTCCTGGTGCAGGGGTTGGTCGGTGTGGTCCAGTCCCTGACCTCGCTGCCCGCGGTGGCGGTCGTCCTCCATCTGTTGGGAGCCGCCCTGGTGTGGGCGGGCGCGGTCCGCGTCGCCCTCGCGGTGAAGCAGCACCCGACGGCTGTACCGGCCGGGCCCCCGGCCGGTGATCGGCTTTCCGCGCGACTCGCCCGGTCCACGACCGTTGCCGAGCAGTCCGTCATCGACGCCGGCACCCGGCTCGTCGTCGCCGTCGGCCGGCCGGTCACCGGCAACCGCAACGACTGCACGGCACGGGACTCTCGGGTGCGAAGGACGCCGTCGGCCACACCAGGGGCACGGTGGCGTTGCACGCCCCGGTTGCCCCGCTGCCGTCGATTGCCGGCACTTCGCTTCAGCGCGCTCCTCGATCTTTTATCTGGGACATACCGCGCAACCGCTCACCTGCGCGGCAACGACACCCTTCCTCCAAGACGGCCTGGCCCACAGGGCAATCCGCCCCCCGGGCCGCATGAATCAACCTCTTTCCCTTTGCTTGGTTGACGCCCTAGGATGCTGACCTTATAAGCACTCAGGAATCATGGGGGCCTGGTGCCGAGAAGAGAGTTAGTCAACGTCCGCGTCAGTCGTCGCGTCCTGTGGCTGGACGGCGACGCCTACCCACTACAGAACATCGCCCGCGCCAGAACGGCGGAGATACCGCCCCGGCGCGCCGAGGAAGCCGGCAAGGCATTCGGGATCGGCATCGCGATGACGCTGTTCGGTGTGATCGCACTATGGTTCCTGGGCATCTTCCCCGAGTGGGGGCCCGTGGTATTTCTCACCTGGACAGTGAAAGTCGGTGGGATCATCTTCTACCTCTTCCTGATCTTGGCGATGGCCGAGATCTGCACAAGGAAGATCCTCTACGCCCTGGTGATCGAAACCTCCGGGCCGCCCTCCACCCTGATCGCAAGCGAAAGCCGCGCCGTCGTCGACGACCTCGTCCGCAAAATTACGGACGCGATCGACGACCCGCAGGCGGAGTTCCAGGTCACGGTCGAGAACCTGCAGATCGGTGACAGGATCCAGCAGATCGGTAACCACAACATCGGGAGGGCTGGCCGATGAGCGGTGACTACCACTTCGGTGACCGCATCTACCAGGTGGGTAACTACAACACCGGCACCAACAGAGTCTACGGCTCCGGGATCGGCTCAGAGGCTCACAGCCAGCTTCTGAGCGCCGTACGAGAGCTGCGCACACAGGTCTCCGACCAAAACCAGCGACTGATCGACGAGCACCTTCCAGCGCTGGAGGCGGCCGAGCAAACGGACCCTTCTCGCCTGCATCGGGCACTGACGACCGTAGCCGGGGTAGCGTCGCTGGCGGGCGCCGTCGGTCTGCCCGTGCTTGAGGCCGTACAGCAGTTCGTCGGCGCCCTCGGCGGTTGACCTCGCGCTTCATGAAGCGAGCTGCCCGACAGGTGGCCAGGTTCCGACATCAGCACGATCTCAGTCATGACGCGATCATTCCGCAGGGCTCGGCCCGGTGAACCCTCACGGTCACCGCGCCGGCCACCGCCGGCTGCCCGCCCGTCGCCGGGGCGTCCCGGCGGTCCCGGCCCAGGGCAAGGCCCGCCACGCGTGCGGGGAACGCGTCGGGTCCCTCGCGCCGCCCGGACCGTGACCGTGCTCACCGGCAGCCGGTGTGCCGATGTCCTCCGCGGCCGGTGAGGCCGCCCGCCCCGGGCGTCAGGCCAGGTCGCGCAGGGCCTCGCCGAGCGCGGTCACCCCTTCGGCGATCACGCCGGGCGGGGTGGCCGCGTAGCCGAGGACGAGGCCGGGGCGGCCCGCCCGCTGCCGGTGCCAGGACAGCGGCTGGCACTTCACGCCCCGGGCGAGCGCGGCGGCGGCCAGCGCGGTGTCGGGCACGTCGTGCGGGTAGGTGACGGTCAGGTGCAGGCCGGCCGCGGCACCGTGCACGACCGCGCCCGGCAGGTGCGCGGCGAGGGCGCCGATCATCGCGTCGCGGCGGCGCCGGTGACGGCCGCGCAGCAGCCGCAGGTGCCGCTCCAGGTCGCCGGATTCCATCAGATGGGCCAGCACGAGCTGCGGCAGCACGGCGTTGCCCAGGTCGGTGAAGCGCTTGGCCTCGGTCAGCGCGTCCCGGTGGCGGGGCGGCGGCACCATCCAGCCGGTCCGCAGCGCGGGCGCGAGCAGCTTGGACACGCTGCCCATGTAGCAGACCCGGTCGGCCAGCAGGGCGCGCAGCGCCGGGACCGGCGGCCGGTCGTAGCGGTGCTCCGCGTCGTAGTCGTCCTCCAGGATCAGCCCGCCGTCCACCGCCCAGCGCAGCAGCTCACGGCGGCGCCCGCCGCCGGTCACCACGCCGGTGGGGAACTGGTGGGCGGGGGTGAGCAGCACCGCGCGGGCGGGGGCGGCGCGCAGCGCGTCGAACACGGCGGCGCCCGGCTCCCCCGCGAACAGCGCGCCGGGCTCCGGGGGGTGGACCACGGGCGGGGCGGCGGACGGTCCGGCGGGCGGGGCGGCGGGCGGCTGCGCGACGGGGGCCGCGACCACCACCGTGCCGCCGCGGCGGCGCCCCTGGAGGTGGCCCTCCTCGGCGAGCCGCCGGTACGCCTCCGTCACCACCCCGCGCGAGACGCGCAGTTCGGCGGCGAGCACCCGGGTGGGCGGCAGCCTGCTGCCCACCGCGAGCCGGCCGTCGGCCATCGCCTGCCGCAGCCGCCCGGCCAGCCAGTCCGCCTTGCCGCCGTCCGGCGCGTCCCGGACGTCGAGCTGCAGGAAATCGGAACCGACGGCGGCACCGCCCGCCTCCCCCTCGTTCATCGCGCTCATGGTGCCATCGTCGCCGGGGCCCCCGCGGGCGGGGGCAGGGCGGAGAGCGGGGCGGGGACGGGGCGGTTCAGCGACCGCCGTCCGCCGGGGGCGCCGGCTCGGAACCGGCGGGCTCCGCGTCCGTGAAGGACAGCTCCGGCGGCGGCAGGCGGAACAGGCGGGTCAGCCAGGCCAGGTAGACGACGCCGAGGACGAGCCAGATCAGGCCGAGAGTGAGCGCCTTGCCGTCCAGGTTGTACAGGAGGTACAGGTCGACGGCGGCGCCGATCGCCGGGGCGACGACGTACGGCAGGGGGTTGAGGGACCGGCCCGCGCGCCGGGCCCGCACGTACGTCGCGATGACGGCGACGTTGACGGAGGTGAAGGCGACGAACGCGCCGAAGTTGATGAACGACGTCGAGGTCGCCACGTCCAGCCGCAGCGCGATCAGCCCGACCGCGCCCGTGAGCAGGACGTTCACCGCGGGAGTGCGGTAGCCGCGGTGGAGGCGGGCGAAGACCTTGCGCGGCAGGGCGCCGTCGCGGCCCATGGCGTACAGCAGCCGGGAGGTGCTCGCCTGGGCGGCGATGCCGGAGGCGAACTGGGCGACCACCAGACCGGCGAGGAAGACCGAGGAGAACAGGTCGCCGCCGATGGTCTTCGCGATCTCGAACGCGGCGGAGCCGGAGTCGTCGAAGGCGCTGCCCGGATGGGCGAGCTGGGTGGCGTAGGCGACCAGCACGAAGATCCCGCCGCCGAGCAGCGCGATGAGCAGGATGGCGCGGGGCATGGTGCGCCGCGGCTCGACCGTCTCCTCCGTCAGGGTGGTGACGGCGTCGAAGCCGAGGAAGGAGTAGGCGGCGATGGCGGCACCCGCCGAGATGCCTGCCGCCGTGGTGGCGTCGTTGACGAACGGGTGCGCGCTCACCAGTCCCCCGGCTCCCTCTCCGGCGACGACATGGCGCAGGCACAGCAGGACGAAGATGCCGATGACCAGCACCTGGAAGACCATCAGCAGGTCGTTGACCCGTTCGGCGGTCTTGATGCCGCGGACGTTCAGCGCGGTGGTGACGGCGACGAAGCCGACGATCCACACCCAGAACGGCACATCGGGGAACTGCGCCTGGAGGTACGACCCGCCGATGAGCCAGATGACCATGGGCAGGAAGAAGTAGTCCAGCAGCGTCACCCAGCCGACGAGGAAGCCCAGCCGCCCGTCGACGGCCTTGCGGACGTAGGTGTAGGCCGATCCGGCGACGGGGTGGGCCGCGGCCATCCGGCCGTAACTGTGCGCGGTGAACAGCATCGCGACGAGCGCGAGCAGGTACGCGGTGGGGGTGGCGCCCCCGGTGGTGTCGGCGACCACGCCGAACGTGCCGAGCACGATCAGCGGGGTCATGTAGGCCAGGCCGAACAGGACGACGGCTCTCAGGCCGAGGGTGCGCGCGAGGGCGGGCGCGCCGGAGGTGTCGACGGACATGGAGTCTCCAGGGACGCACAGGGAGGGGCGGGGACGCACAGGGAGGGGCGGGGACGCGCAGGGAGGGGCGGGGACGCACGGGGAGGGGGCGGGGAGGCACGGGGACGCGCGGAGGAGCCCGGACGTACGGGGGCGGGGACGCACGGGGAAGGGCCGGGGGAAGGAACGGAGGGGAAGGAGCCGGGCGTCAGGCGTCAGGTGCCCGGGCGCCAGGTGCGGGGGTCGATGCGCCCGCCGTACAGCGGCAGTTCGATCGGTGTGTCGGCCTCGGTGAACTGGTCCCACATGCGGTTCACGCCCGCGGTCCCGTACGTCCGGACGCGGGTCACGTCGTCCAGATCGATCACGTCGGTGAGGACGGTGGGGCCGTTGCCGGGCGCCTCGGCCCGGATGCGGCCCTCGGGGTCGACGACCATGCTGTGCCCGGTGCCCCGCGGCCCCGCGGTGTTCACGCTGACCACGTACACCTGGTTGACGATGGCGTTGGCGCGGGCCAGGACGGTCTCCTGGGCGCGGTCGGCGGTCGTGGTCATCACGGGGTTGACGATGACCTCGGCGCCGCGCCACGCCAGGTGGCGGGCGACCTCGGGGAACCAGGCGTCATAGCAGACGGCGAAGCCGACCCGGCCGGTCCCGGGGAGATCGAAGACGACGAACCGGTCACCGGGGTCGTACGGCTCGCTGGGGCGCCAGGGGAACACCTTGCGGTACCAGGCGGCGAGCCGGCCCTCCGGGGAGAAGGCCAGCGCGGTGTTGAACAGCTCTCCGCCGGGTCCTCGCTCGCACACCGTCCCCGGCAGCAGCCAGACGCCGAGGTCCCCGGCGAGCTCGGCGAGCTGCCGGACGCGGGGGCCGTCGAGCGGTTCGGCGATCTCCCGCAGCCGCTCGTGCTCCTCGGCGCCCGCCCCCTCCACGCCGCACAGGTGGAGTTCGGGGAAGACCGCCAGACGGGTCTGCGGGAACCGGGCGAGGAGGTTCTGCGCCTCGGCCGCGAAGTCCGTGAGCGGTGCGTGCGCGTCGTGCTGGGGCAGCTGGGCGAGAGCCAGAGGGAGGGGTCGGGACATGGACGCGAAACTAGTTCAAGATGAGCACTTAAACAAGAGTGTTCATCTTGAGCAGTTTTCCTGAAGGGGGCCCGCCGGGCTGGCTAGGGTGACGTCATGGACGCCCCTGAGACGCCCTCGACCACTGCCACCACCTCAGCCGATACCGCCGCCACCTCAGCCGATACCGCCGCCACCTCAGCCGATACCGCCGCCGATACCACTGCCACCGCCGGCACCGCCGCTTTCACCGCGCTTGAGCTGAGCGGGGTGCGCCGGCTGTCCGCCCTGGAGGCGGTGCGCGCCCGGATCGCCCTCGCCGTGGACCTGGGCCTGCTGCTGCCCGGCGAGCGGCTGCCGAGCACCGCGCAGATCGCGCGGGCCCTCGACGTCGGGGAGATCACCGTGCGCCGGGCCCTGGTCTCCCTGTGCGCCGACGGTGTCCTGGTACGGCGGCCGGGGCGCGGCGGCGGCACTCTCGTCGCCTCCAGTCCGACCCCGGAGGCGGTCCTCGCCACCGCCGCCTACCGCGCGGACGCCGAGGCCGTGCACCGGCTGATCGACCACCGCCTCGCCCTGGAGTGCGGCATCGCGCACCTGGCCGCCGCCCGCGCCCGCGCGGAGGACCTCGCCCGGCTCCAGGACCTGGTCGACGAGATGGACACCGCCCCGAGCTGGGCCGAGTTCCACGGCTGCGACGAGCGCTTCCACCTGCGGCTCGCCGAGGCGACCGGCGTCACCTCCCTCACCGGCCCCTACGGAGCGGTCCTGCGCGAGCTCTACCGGTACTACCTGCCCTATCCGATGGCCGCCCTGCGCGACTCCAACCGCGAGCACCGGGAACTCCTCGACGCCCTGCGCCGCAAGGACGCCGCCGCGGCCGGCGAGGCGGCCCGCCGCCATGTCGAGGTGCTGCACCGGACGATGTTCGTCGGCCTGATGGGCGGGGGCGGCACGGCCGGCTGACGGCACCGGCCGCGGAAAAACCACCCGTCCGGCGCCGTCGCGCGGGAACGGGGAAGCGGCCCCCGATGTGTGCATCGGGGGCCGCTCGGAATGCAACGCGACGCGTCACGTCCGTCCCTCGTCCGGGCAAGCAGTCGATGACGACGGCTCACCCGTCCGACGGTCGGTACTAGTCTTCCTTGTTCTTGAGAAAGAAGTTGGCGTGGGCGGACTTGTCGCCCTCGTCCACGATGTGGACTTCCTTCTTCTTCGACTCCTTCACGTTCTTCGAGCAGTCGATGTTGTTGTTGGCCGCCGAGAGGATCGGGATGTCGATGACCTCGACGACGTCGCAGCTCAGGAGCTGGTGGCTGTTGTCGAACTTCGACGTGTCGTCGTCACCGGCGGCGGCCGTGCCGGCGGCGCCACCGGCCAGGGCCAGCGCGGTGAAGGTGCAGGCGAGCGCCTTCTTGAGAGCCATGTGTGGGTCTCCTCATTGACTGGGGTGTGTTTCGAATGCCGAGGGCAATCGCTCGTCGATGAGCATCTTGCATTCGACAGTGACGCCGCGGCCAGTTGGACACAGCCAAATGACGACTGCGTTCCCGGCGTGGCTATTCATGCAACGAAGTCCTTACCCCGCAGGTGTTGCTCCGACCGAGTGAAACCGGAATCGAAGCCCTCGGGAGCCGCGCCGGGCGGCCTCGCCCCCTGGTGCTTCCGGGGGAATTCGTTCACCCCTTTGGCAGCCACGCGGGATTCGGCGGCCACGAGCCGTCCGGACCACTAATATGCGACCGCAGGAACCGCGGCCGGAGCGCACTTCTTGTCATAACTACAGACAGGAAGGCGAATGCCGTCCACGTCCGCAGCCCGCCCCCGACCAGACGAGGACCGAAACATGAAACCGAGCACTCGCCTCGCCGTTCTCTCGCTGTGCGCGGCGCCCCTGGCGGCCCTGCACACCGGAACCGCCCAGGCGCACGACGAAACCGAGCACTACACCAAGCAGTACGTGAACAACACCCAGATCCTCTCCTGCCTGAATATCGAAGTGCTCGACCTGCCGATCGCGTCTGCCGCACAGACCAACATCGACTGCTCGAAGAATTACAAGTCGGAGGAAGTCACGTCCGTGACGCGCGGATAGCGACTTCACCTCTTCGGAGCAATACCGGCCGAGCACCGGCTTCGTTACATCAGCAGTCGCGCCGACAATTGCAGTAGAAAAAGTTCGGCAGCTGCAACTGCGTGGCCCCACGAGCGCGGTCGCTTTCCCCCGGGAATTCGCCCGTCCTCACGAACGATCCCACCCCAGTTAAGAGGAGACCCCCACATGGCTCTCAAGAAGGCGCTCGCCTGCTCCTTCACCGCGCTGGCCCTGGCCGGTGCCGCCGCCGGCACGGCCGTCGCCGCCGACGACGACACCGCCAAGTTCCAGAACAACACCCAGATCCTGAGCTGCGACGTCGTCGAGGTCCTCGACATCCCGATCGCCTCCGCGGCCAACAACAACCTGGACTGCTCGAAGAACGTGAAGCAGTCGGAGAAGAAGGAAGTCCACCTCGTGGACGAGGGCGACAAGGCCGCCCAGGCCAACGTCTTCGTCAAGCACCACGAGTACCGCTGACCCGACCGCCGGGAAAGCTCTCCTCCCCGACAGGCGCCACGGTCCGTCCGGCCCTCGCTGACCGCGTGGCGAGCGGCGATCGTGACCCCAGCGGCCCCGGCTCAGCGCCGGGGCCGCTTCCCTTTGCCGCCGCTTCCCGTGTCCCGGAAACACACCGGACAGGTCAAACACACCGGACAGGTCACGGGCCGAAGGCGAACTCGGGCGCACCGGTACTGCGTCGGCCTGAGCCCCATCCGGGTGAACGCCCGCCGCCAGGCCAGTACTTCGGGGAACTCGCTCTCGGTGGCTCCGGCCAGCCGGGCCAGGGCGCGCTCGGTGTATCCGGCGGCACGCGGGCCGGTGTCGGCACCGGTGGCGTACAGGGCGCCGGCGGTGAGCCCGGGGTGGGCGGACCAGAGGACGTCCGCGTGCCGGAAGCGCATGCTCACGCCACCGCCAGATGGGCGCCCAGGCCGACGAAGCAGACGGCGACCGCCCGGCGCAGCCCGGTCATCGCCCCCGGCCGGGCCGACAGACGGTCCCGTACGGCGGCGGCGCAGATGCCGTACGCGGTGAAGACGGCGAACGTCAGCGCCATGAAGACGGCGCCGAGCCACAGCATCGCGCCGACGGAGCCGGACGCGCCGGCGGGGACGAACTGCGGCAGGAACGCGACGAAGAACAGCGTGGGCTTCGGGTTGAGCAGGTTCACCAGCACCGCGGAGACGATCACGCGGAGCGCCGGCCGCGGCTCGGCCCCGCCGTCCACCGCGAGCGCGTCCTTGTCCCGCAGGGTGGCCCACGCCATGTACAGCAGGTAGCCGGCGCCGAGGTACTTCACCGTCTCGTACGCGGCGGGGTGGGCGTGCAGCAGCGCGGCGAGGCCGCCGATGCTCGCCACGAGGTGCGGCACGGCGCCGAGGGTGCAGCCGAACGCGGCGACGACGCCCGCCCGGCGGCCGTGGGACAGCCCCGCCGCGAGCGTGTACACCACGCCGGTGCCGGGGGTGACCACCACGGCCAGGGTGGTCAGCAGGAACGCGATACTCAAGGGGATCTCCGCAAGGTCGGTGGTCCCCTCAGCCTGCTGTGGCCATGGCCCGGTGGACAGAGCCAAAGAGGGCGCTGTCCACCGGGCCATATCCCCGGCCGGGCGGTCGTCAGGCCAGCCTGATGACGTTCCAGGACAGCGGTTCCAGGGCGGCGGTGAGCCGGCCGTCCCGCACCTCGGTGCCGTCCACCCGGTGCGGCGTCACCCGCTCGGGCTCCGCCAGGGTGTTGCGGGCGTCGGGGTCGGCGTCCGACAGGGCGCTGTGCTCCACCACCCGGGTCAGGTCCAGGCCGTTGAGCGCCACCTCCAGCGGCAGGGCCTCGGTGCGGCTGCGGTTGACCGCGAAGACGGTGACCGTGCCGTCCTCGGCGCGCACGGCGGTGGCGTGCAGCAGGTCCGCCTCGCCGTACTTCTTCGTCTCGTACGTCGGCGAGTCCACGCGGACGTCGAGGACCTCGCCGCGGCCGTACCGGGACGCCTGGGCGAAGGGGAAGAACGTCGTCTGGCGCCAGGCCGGGCCGCCGGGCTCGGTCATGATCGGGGCGATGACGTTCACGAGCTGCGCCAGGCAGGCCACCGTCACGCGGTCGGCGTGGCGGAGCAGGGCGATGAGGAGGGAGCCGAAGACGACGGCGTCGGTGACGCTGTAGTTGTCCTCCAGCAGGCGGGGGGCCTCCGGCCAGTCGAGGGCGGCGACCTCGGCGTCGGTCCGCGACAGGTACCAGACGTTCCACTCGTCGAAGGAGAGGTTGATCTTCTTCTTGGACTTCAGGCGGGCGCCGATGTGGTCGCAGGTGGCGACGACGTTCTCGATGAAGGACTCCATGTCCACGGCGGAGGCGAGGAAGGAGTCGACGTCGCCGTCGAGCGGCTCGTAGTAGGCGTGCAGGGAGATGTAGTCGACCAGGTCGTACGTCTCCTGGAGCACCTTCGCCTCCCACTCGGCGAAGGTGGGCATCGACTGGCCCGAGCTGCCGCAGGCGACCAGCTCCAGGCCCGGGTCGATCTGGCGCATGGCGCGGGCGGTCTCGGCGGCGAGGCGGCCGTACTCCTCGGCGGTCTTGTGGCCGGTCTGCCAGGGGCCGTCCATCTCGTTGCCCAGGCACCACAGGCGGATGCCGAAGGGGTCCTTGTCGCCGTGCTCGATCCGCAGGTCCGACAGGGCGGTGCCGGAGGGGTGGTTGGCGTACTCCTGGAGCTCCAGGGCCTCGGCGACGCCGCGGGTGCCGAGGTTGACCGCCATCATCGGCTCCGCCTGGGGACCGATCTTCTTCAGGAAGGCGATGTACTCCGACAGGCCGAAGCGGTTGGTCTCGGTGGAGCGCCAGGCCAGGTCCAGGCGGCGGGGGCGGTCCTCGACCGGGCCGACGGAGTCCTCCCACTTGTAGCCGGAGACGAAGTTGCCGCCGGGGTAGCGGATGGCGGTGACGCCCAGTTCGCGGACGAGGTCCAGGACGTCGGTGCGGATGCCGTCGGCGTCGGCGGCGGGGTGGCCGGGCTCGTAGATGCCGGTGTAGACGCAGCGGCCGAGGTGTTCGACGAAGGAGCCGAAGAGGCGGGGGTTGACCTCGGCGACGGTGAAGGCGGGGTCGAGGGTGAAGCGGGCGGTGCGCATGGAGACCTTTCGAGGTGGGGGTCAGCGGACGGAGGGCCAGCCGTCACGGCCCCAGCTCAGGCGGTTGAGACCGAGCTTGGGCGTGCCGGCGTCCTCGGCGTCGTAGTAGTGGTAGGCGAGCCAGTCCTGGCCCTGGGTGCGGAAGACCGACTGGCCGCCGGTGCCGACGTACCGGCCGTGGCCCGCGAGGAGCAGGTCGCCGCCGCCCTCCAGGAGGGGCTTGCCGGTGCTGTCGGTGTACGGGCCGGTCACCGACGTGGAGCGGCCGACCTTGATCTTGTACGTGGAGTTCACGCCGGAGCAGCAGGCGTCGTGGGACGCGAACAGGTAGTAGTAGCGGCCGTGTTTGACGACGGCCGGGCCCTCGACGGCGTACGGCTCGTCCGGGCGGGTGGCCAGGTGGTGGACGGGGGCGCCGGGGAGCGCCTTGCCGGTGCGCGGGTCCAGCTCGACCATGCGGATGCCGGACCAGTACGAGCCGAAGGCCATCCACAGCCTGCCGTCCGCCTTGATGAGGGCGGGGTCGATGGCGTTCCAGTGGTCGGTGGTCTCGGAGGTGAAGACCTTGCCGTGGTCGGTCCAGGTGCCGGGCAGGCCGGAGGGGGAGGTGGCGACGCCGATCGCGGAGTGGTTGGTGCCCCAGGAGGAGACGGCGTAGTAGAGCCAGTAGCGGCCGTCGCGGTAGGAGAGGTCGGGGGCCCAGGGGTCGCCGGTGTCGTTGTACTCGTACCACCAGGCGGGCGGCTCGGCGAAGGCGTTGCCCGCGTCCTTCCAGTGGACGCGGTCGTCCGAGGTGCGGGCGCCGATGATCCCGCCGGTGGAGTAGGCGACGTAGCCGCCGGACTTCAGGCGCAGGACCGTGGGGTCGTGGATGATCTGCTGGCCGGTGATCGGCTGGGGGTCGGGGTGGACGGTGTCGGCCCGGGCGGTGACCGGGAGCAGGGACAGGACGGCCGCGGCGAGGACGGCGGCCCCTCTGGTGCGCTTCACGGGGTGTGCCTTTCCGGTGGGGTCACTGGCCGGCGAGGCCGGTGTGCGCGACGCCCGCCACGATCTGGCGCTGGAAGAAGACGAAGACGACGATCAGCGGCAGGCCCGCCATCAGTCCGCCGGCCATGAGCTGGGCCCACTGGATGCCGTAGGAGTTCATGACGGTCGCGATGCCGTTCGGCATGGTCATCAGGTCGGGGTTGTTGGTCACCATGTACGGCCACAGGAAGTTGTTCCAGGAGCTGATGAAGGTGAAGATGCCGACCGCGGCGAGGGAGGGGCGGGACAGCGGCAGGATGATGGTGAAGAAGACCCGCCAGCGTCCGGCGCCGTCGATGAACGCGGCCTCCTCCAGCTCGCGCGGGATGCCCTGGAAGAACTTGTAGAGGATGTAGACCATCGCGGCGGGCGCGCACTGCGGCAGGATCATGCCCCAGTAGGTGTCGACCATCCCCATCTGCTGGACGGTGGTGAACAGGGGGACGCCGAGCACGGCCGGGGAGACCATCAGGCCCGCCATCACCAGGCCCATCAGGGCGCCCTTGCCGCGGAACTCGGTGCGGGCGAAGCCGTATCCGGCCAGCGCGCTCACCAGCATCACGACGGCCGTCACACAGACGGAGACGACGAGGGAGTTCACGAACCAGTTGACGATGTTGCCGTTCTCGAACATGGCCGACCACGCCTGGCCGGTCCACTCCTTCGGCAGCCAGTGCGGGGACACCTCGACCGCCTCGGTCTCCGCCTTCAGGGAGGTGAACAGCGCCCAGGCCAGCGGGGAGAGGAACACCGCGGAGACGGCCACGCCGAGGAGGGTGAGCACGATCTGGCCGGGGGTCCAGGTGCGGCGGGGCTTGGTCCGCACCGGTGCTGCGGCGGTGGTCATCGGCCGCCCTCCTCACGGTTGCGCAGCAGCCACATCCGCCCGAGGGCGACGGCCGCGATGAGCACGAAGAAGATGATGGAGATCGCGGAGGCGTAGCCCACGCGGTAGCTGGTGAAGCCCTCTTCGAGGGTGTACTGCACGAAGGTGCGGGTCGATCCCTCCGGGCCCGGCCCGAAGTCCATCATCACCACGGCCTGGTCGAAGACCTGGAGCGAGGCGAGGATCTGGAGGGCGATGACGAGGCCGGTGATGTTGCGCAGCATCGGCAGGGTGATGTGGACCATGCGGTGCCAGGCGTTCGCGCCGTCCAGCTTGGCGGCCTCGTACAGGTGGGCGGGGATGCCCTGGAGCGCGGCGAGGTAGAGCAGGAAGCTGAAGCCGACCGTCCACCACAGGGTGGTGATGACGACCGCGAGCATCGCGTACGACTTGTCGGTCAGCCACGGCGTCTCCAGGCCGAAGACGTGGTTGATCATGCCGGTGCCGGGGTTGAACAGCCACTGCCACAGGTTGCCCGCGACGGTGGACGGCAGCAGGAACGGCATGAAGAAGCACAGCCGCCACAGCCACTTGCCGCGTTCGATGTGGTGGGCGAGCATCGCCAGCAGGAAGGCCATGACGGTGATGCAGGGCACGACCAGGAGCGTGAAGTACGCGCTGTGGCCGAGCGCGTCCCACATCAGCGGGTCCCGCAGGGCCTCGCGGTAGTTGTCGAGGCCGACGAAGCTCGCTCCCTCGCCGGAGATGTTGGCGTCGGTGAAGCTGAGGTAGAGGCCGCGCAGCAGCGGCCAGATCACGAAGAGCGCGAACAGCGCGAGGAACGGGGCGACGAACCAGCCGCCGTGCTGGAAGCCCTGCCTGCGGCGGACGGTGGCGCCGTGCGCGGCGGTCTTCGCGCGCGCCGGGGCGATGGCGGTCTGAGCGCTGGTCGTCATGCGACCGCACCTCCCTGCGCGGCGGTCCTGCCGTCCATGGGGTTCTTCGAGGCGAGCAGCTCGGTGAGCACGCCCTTCATCCGGCGGGCGGCGGCCTCGGGCCGGGCCGAGCCCATCGTCGAGGAGACGACGATCGGGCCGACGCGCTGGGCGAGGATGCCGGTGGAGCCGGCGAACCACACCTTGGGCTCGGTGGCCTGGTGGTCCATCGCCGTCACGTACTCGTTCTGCGGGCTGAGTTTCCGGTACGCGTCCGTGGCCAGGGTCGGCGTGTAGGCGGGGATGTGCCCGCCGGCCGACCACTGCCGGGCGTGGGTGACGACGTAGGCGGCGAGGCGGTGGGCGGCGTCGTTGGCGGCGCCGCCGCGCTCCGCCTGGTGCGGCAGCACGAAGGCGTGCGACTCGGCGTGGGTGGCCTGCCTGCCGAAGACGGGCGGCAGCGGGGTGGCGCCGTAGTCCAGCTTCGCGGTGTCGAAGACCGGCACCGACCAGTTGCCCTCCCAGACGAAGGGGGAGCCGTTGACGAACTGTTCGGCGCCCGCCTGGCCGCCGAAGCCCGGGTGGGCGTACCCGTCGGTGATGTGCCGGCGCAGGAACTCCAGGACCTGGGTGGCCTTGCCGGTGTCGAAGGTGACCTCGGTACGGGCGTCGTCGAACCAGGTGCCGCCGAGCTGGGTGTAGAAGGCGACGAAGAACCACCACTGGAAGTTCTGGTCGTTGTGCCAGAAACCGAGGGTCTGCAAGCCCTTCTTGGTGGCCTTCTTCGCCTCCTTCAGGATGCCGAACCACTCCTCGGGCGAGGTCGCGGGCACCATCCGCCCGTCGGCGCCGAGCAGGCCCGCCTTCTTCAGCACGTCCTTGCGGTAGAAGCAGAGCTGGACGTGGATGTCGAGCGGCAGGGCGTAGAGCTTGCCGTCGATGACGGCGCGCTTCCACAGCTCCGGGTTGAAGTCCGCCTCGTGCACGCCGTACTCGGCGAGCAGGTCCACGTCCCAGGGGTCCAGGAGGCGGCCGGGCGAGAAGCCGGTGACGCGGCCCAGGTGCATGACGCCGAGGTCCGGCGCGCGGTTGCCCGCCGCCGCCATGGCGAGCTTGGTGTAGAAGGGGCTGCCCCACTGGAGGGTGGAGTCCTTCACGGCGATGTCCGGGTGGTCTTTGCGGAAGGCGTCCAGCATCGCGATCATGTTGGCGCCGTCGCCGCCGCTGAAGAGGTTCCAGTAGCGCACCCGGGTGCGCGCGTCGGTGGCCAGCGCGTCGGCGCCCGTGCCCAGGGCCGCGAAGCCGAAACTGCCCGCGACCGCCAGGCCGCCCGCCGCGGCCAGAAGTTGCCTGCGATTGAGGCCAGGTCGTCCCATGCCCTGCCCATCTGTCGGTGAACGGTTGCTCGATGCGCTGGGGGCCCGCGGGCGCCGCATGCGACCGCGAAGCCCACGGCGTTCGATATGTCGAATGACGCTCGTAACTTCGAACGGGACCGTAAGGTCGAAGGACCTGCACGTCAATGGGTTGCGCAGGACTTCCGCTCACTTGTGATCGTTCTTTGTTGAACAACAGTCACCGGATCACATGACGCGGGCAGGCCCGGGCGCGTACGCTCGGACCGGCCGTCGACCGGCGGTGAGAAGGGGGACCCGATGGACAGGGCGGGCGCGCGCGGCAGGGCGTCCCGGCTCGTCGCGGCGCTCCGGCGCGCGCGCACCGGCTCGGCCATGCGCGCGCTGGCCGGCGACCTCGCCGCCGCGGTCCACGCCCGGACCCGGCCCCCCGGCGACGTACGGGCGGTGTGCCGGGCGGTGTGCGAGGAGATGGCCGCACGGCGCGGCGGACGGCCGGTGGAACTGCGCTTCGAGCGGTTCCCCGACGAGATCGACGTGACCGGACTGTGGGTGGAGTTCCACGACTTCGACCTGGTCATCGTCGAGGAGCGCGCCGAGGCCGTGCAGCAACTGGTGATCCTCGGCCACGAGTTGTGGCACCTGCACGCCGGGCACGGACACCACCACGTCGCCGGTCCGGACACGGACCGCGCACCGGACCGCGTACCGGGCCGCGCACCGGGCCGCGCACCGGACCGCGTACCGGGCCGCGCACCCGGCTGGAAGGGCGGCGCGCTGCCCGCCGGGCTGGCGGCCGCGCTCGGGCGGGGCGGCACCCCCGTCGCGGCCCGCAACGGCTCCCGCGAGGCGGACGAGGCCGAGGCCGACGCCTTCGGCCACCGGCTCGCCGCCGCGTTCCGGCCGCTGGTGACCGGCCGCCCGGACGGTCCGTACGGCGGCTCGTACGACGGCTCTTATGGTGGCTCGTACGGCGGTTCCCCCGCCGGTCCGGTGCAGCGGTCGCTGGGCTACCGCGGAGGCGGCGGAGGCCGGCAGCGGTGACCCCGGCACGTCTCGCCCTGGACCCCGCCCGGGTCCTCGGCGGCTTCTCCGTCTCCTTCTGGCTGCCCATCGCGGCCCTGGCCCTGGCCCTGGCCATGAAGCTGCCCAGCCTGGTCCGGATGTGGCGGGACCCGCTGCTGCGCGCCGTCGGCGGTCTGCTGCTGTTCGCCTGCGCCGTCTTCGTCTTCGCGTTCCCGCCGGTCATCGGCTGGGTCAACCGCGTCACCGGCGTCCCCAACATCGCGGCACCCTGGGTGTATTCGCTGCTCACCGCGTTGTGCGCGTCCTGGCTGCTGCTGATCGTCGCCTGGCGCAACGGCCTGGACGACCGCTCGGCCTCCACGCGCCGCGCCGCCCGGTGGGTCGTCCTCGTCTACGCGGGCGTGGTGGCCGCCCTGTGGGTGCTGTTCGTCCTCGCGGACGTGCCCGTGGAGCGGCGCCAGGACCTGGACACGTACTACGCCACCACGCCGTTCATGCGCGAGGGCATCCTGCTCTACCTGCTCGCGCACACCGTGGCCTGCTCCGTCACGGCCCGGCTGATCTGGAACTGGGTGCGCACCGACGGCCTCGACGCCTGGCTGCGCTGGGGTCTGCGGCTGCTGGGCGTCGGCTACGCGACCAACCTGCTCTTCGACGCGGCCAAGCTCACCGCGGTCGGCGCCCGGATGACCGGCCACGACCTGGACTGGCTGAGCACCGACCTGGCGCCCTCGGCCGCCTGTGTGTCGGCCACCCTGGTCGCGGTCGGCTTCATCCTCCCGCACTCCGGGCAGTACCTGCACGAGCGGTGGCGCATCCGGCGCGGCCACCGGCGCCTGCGGCCCCTGTACCTGCTGATGCGCACCGTGAACGGCGGCGGACTGCCCTTCGCCCCGCGCGCCGGCGCGGAGGTGCGCCTGATCCGCCGGGAGACGTTCGTCCGCGACGGGCTGCTCCAGCTCTCCCGGCACCTCGACGAGGAGCTGCGGCAGCGGGCGTACGAGGCGGCCCGCGCGCTGGGGCACGAGCCCGGCCGGGCCCGCGCCCTGGCCGCCGCCGTGATGATCCTGGACGCCGTCGCCATCAGGGAGCGCGCCCCGGACAGCGACAGCGCCGCCGCCCCGTCCGGCCCCGACACCACGTACCTGCTGCAGGAGATCCAGGCCGTCTCCCGGGCCCTGCGGCGCCGTGACGACATCGAGGCGGTCCGCGCCCGCGCCACCGCCCCGGCAGGAGAAAGTGCCCACCCATGAGTGAACGTCCCGCGCCCTCCAAAACCGCCGTCGTGCTGGGGGGCTCCCACACCGGCATGCTCGCGGCGCGCGCCCTGGCGGCGCACGCCGGCCGCGTCGTCGTCGTGGAGCGCGACGCGCTGCCCGCCCGTCCCGCGCCCCGCAAGGGGCTGCCGCAGGCACGCCATGCCCACATGCTCTGGTCGGGCGGGGTACGGGCCGTGGAGGACCTGCTGCCCGGGATCGGCGCGGCGCTGGAGCGGGCCGGGGCGCGGCGGGCGCCGGTCACCACGGACATGGTCGTCCTGGGGCCGCGGGGCTGGTTCCGGCGCTGGCCCGAGTCGCACCACGTGATCCTGGCCGGACGGGACCTGCTGGACGCCACGGTCCGCGCGCAGGTCCTCGCCGGCGGCCGGGTCGAGGTCGCCGAGCGGACCGAGGCGGTGGGCCTGACCGGTACGGCCGCCGCGGTCACCGGCGTACGGATACGGCCGCACGGCGGGCCCGAGCGGACCCTCGCCGCCGATCTGGTCGTCGACGCCACCGGGCGCGGCTCCGGAGCGGCGCGGTGGCTGGCGGCCCTCGGGCTGCCGGCGGCCCGGCGGCGCGAGGTCGACGCGGGACTGGCGTACGCCAGCCGGCTCTACCGCGCCCCCGAGGCGGCCCGGGGCGGGTTCCCGGTCGTCAACGTCCAGCCCGATCCGCGCGAGGGCGGGCCGGGCCGGGCCGGTTTCCTGCTGCCCATCGAGGACGGCCGCTGGATCGTCACCCTCTCCGGCACCCGCGGCGGGCAGCCCTCCCCCGCCGACGACGACTTCGTCCGCTTCGCCCGCGAGGAGCTGCGCCACCCGGTGATCGGCCGGCTCCTGGAGAACGCCGAGCCGCTGTCGGGCGTGGCGTTCACCCGCACCACCGTCAACCGCCGCCACTTCTACGAGCGGATGCCCGCCTGGCCGGAGAACTTCGCCGTCCTCGGCGACGCCCTCGCCGCGTTCAACCCGCTCTACGGGCACGGCCTGTCGGCCTCCGCGCAGAGCGCCGTCGTCCTGCGGGAGGTGATCGGCCGTCACGGGTGGGCGGCGCCGGGGCTGGCGCGGCGGATCCAGCGGGCGGTGGCGCGCGTGATCGGCGCGGCCTGGGACCTGGCCGTGGGCCAGGACGTGTTCTACCCCGGCGCGGCGGAGCACGGCCCCACCCTGCGGGACCGGCTCCTGTCCGCGTACGTCGGCCGGCTCATGTACACGGCCACCGGCAACGGGCGGATCGCCCGCCGGGTGACCGACGTGACGTCGCTGGAGCGGAGCGCGGCGGTGCTGCTGGCCCCGTCGGTCCTGCTGGCGGCGGCGGCCGGCCCCCTCAAGCCGGCGCTGAGCGGGCCGCCGCTGACGGTGCGGGAACGCAAGGCGGTGGGGTTGCCGTAGGGCGGTGAGGCCGCCGTGCGGCGGGGGTGGGGCCGTGGGCCGGTGGCGCCGTAGGACGATGGCGCCACCGCAGGCTGGTAACGCGACCGTGGGCCGGTGGCGACACCACGGGCCGGTAACGCTGCCGTGGGCCGGTGGTGTCGCCGTGGGCGGGTGGCCCGGTGGCTCAGCCCGGGAACGCCGGCTGCGGCAGGCCCTTGCCCGCGCCCGGCACCACGAACACCGCCCCGGCCAGCGGATGCGGCGCCGTCAGACCCGTACGGGCCGTGGTGATGTACAGGTCGGTCAGGTCCGCGCCGCCGAAGGCGCACGCCGTCACGCGGGGCACCGGCAGCCCGATCACCCGGTCCAGCCTGCCGTCCGGGGTGTAGCGGCGCACCGCCGCGCCCTCCCACAGGGCCACCCACACGCAGCCGTCGGCGTCGACGGTGAGACCGTCGGGGAAACCGGCGCCGTCCTCGATCCGCGCGAACGGGCGCCGTCCGGCGGCCCGCCCCGTCTCCTGGTCGACGTCGAAGACGTCGATCCGCCCGGTCGGCGTGTCGATGTAGTACATCAGCCGCCCGTCGGGGCTCCAGCCGATGCCGTTGCTCACCGTCACGTCGTCCAGGACGGTCTCGGCGCTCCCGTCGGCAGTGAGGCGGGTGAGGGTGCCGCCGCCCGTCGCCTCGTCGTAGCGCATGGTGCCGGCCCACAGGGAGCCGTCGGGTGCGACGGCGGCGTCGTTGCCGCGGCGGCCGGGGACCGGGTCGTGGCGCAGCCAGCGGAAGGCGCCGTCCGGGTCCACCAGGCCCACCCCGTCCCGCAGGTTGAGGACCAGCCCGCCGCCCGCGCGCGGCTTGGCGGCACCCACGTGCTGCCCGGTGGCGCGGACCGTGCGGCGGCCGGTCGCCGGGTCGTAGGTGTGGACGCGGGAGTTCAGGATGTCGACCCAGATCAGCCGGTTCTCCGCCGTGTCCCAGGCCGGGCCTTCGCCGAGGGCCGCCTCGGCCCGTACCGCCACCTCGTACGCCGTGCCCCTCGTGCCGTGGTGGGTCATGCCGCGCTCCGGTAGCCGAGCCGCTCCGACAGGTCCGCGGCGCCCTTGAGCACGAGTTCCTCCAGCTCGGCGCGGCGTTCCTCGCTCCAGCGGATCATCGGCACGGAGATGGACAGGGCGGCGACGACCCGGCCGGTGCGGTCGCGCACCGGGGCGGCCACGCAGGAGACGTCCGGGTTGGACTCGCGGTTCTCCCGTGCCAGGCCGCGCTCGCGGATCTCCGCCAGGGCCTGCCGCAGGGCGGCCGGGTCGGTGATGCTGTTGGGGGTCATCGCGACCAGCTCGGCGCCGTCCGGGATGCGGGCGGCGAGCTCCTGCTCGGGGAGGGAGGCCAGCAGCATCTTGCCGACGGAGGTGCAGTGCGCGGGCAGCCGTCGTCCGGCCGCCGACACCATCCGCACGGCGTGCGTGGAGTCCACCTTGGCGATGTAGATGACGTCGGTGTCCTCCAGGATCGCCACGTGCACGGTCTCGTCGCAGGTCTCGGCGACGGTCCGGGCGACCTGCTGGCCCTCGGCGGCGAGATCGAGGTGCTCGGCGTAGCGGGCGCCGAGCTGGTACGGCCGTACGCCGAGCCGGTAGCGTCCGGGCTGGCCGGGCACCGGGGTGATGTACTTCCGGGCGGCGAGCGTGGTGACCAGCTCGTGCACGGTGGTGCGCGGCAGTTGCAGCTTGCGCACGATGTCGGGGGCGGAGAGCGTCCCGTCCCCGTCGAGGAAGAGCTCCAGAATGTCGAGAGCCCGGGTCACGGCTGGTACGAGGCGTCCCACGACCGGCCCCCTCCCTATGTGTCTCAGGCGCCTGGGTGGAGACATCCCGCTGTTCGAGATATCAACAGGCGATCGGCATGACGAACACAGGCTAGACACACAGGGGTGACGCGGGCAATGGCCGGGAGGGGCGACGATGGATTCATGCCTTCCGGAAAGCGCCCCGACGCCCCGCCCACCCCGCTCACCCCGCTCACCCCTCTCGACTTCCAGCTGGTGCTGTTGCGGCGCATGGCCGACTTCAACGCGGAGCTGGTCGAGGAGGCGCGGCGGAAGCTGGGCGTCCCGGCGGCGCGGATGCGGGAGGCCAACCGGCGGTGGCAGGCGATGGTCCGCTCCCCGCGCGCCCGTTCGGCCGCCGCCGGCTACCGCGCGGTGCTCGGTGAGCCGGAGTCGGTGGCCGTCCGTCGCGTGGGCGGCCTGGAGTGCGAGGCCCGGCGGTGGCCGCTGCCGCTCTGGCCGGACCTGCGGTTCGAGGTGCTCGTCGGCGGGGACGGGACGGTCTGGAACGCGTGGCTGGTGCGGGCGCCGGACGCCCCCGCGCCACGGCTGACCGTCCTTGAGGACCTCACCCCTTGGTCCTGCACCGTCGACGAGGCGACCCGCGCCTTCGCACCCGCCCGCCCGTTGCAGGGGTCGGCCCCGGGCCGGTGGGGCCTGGCCTTCACGGCCCCGGACGCGCACGGCGTACGGCACGAGGTCGTCGCCGAGTTCGCGTGGGGCTTGCTGCAACGGACGGTGGTCAGCGGGTAGCCGCGGTCAGCGGGTGGCCGCGGCCAGGATCGCCTCGGTCACGGCCGGCACCGAGCCGGGGTGGAGGAAGAGGAAGAGGTTCGGCTCGACCAGTTCCAGCTCCATCACATGCGGCCGGCCGTCGTCGCCGTCCACGAGGTCGACGCGGGCGTACAGCAGGCCGGCGGCCCCGGGGACGGCCGCCAAGGCCCGCCGGGCGACGTCCAGTTCGGCGTCCGTGGGCCGCCAGGGCTCCAGGCCGGGGTGGGCCACCTTCCGCTCGTCGTACGGCGTCCCGGGCGCGAGGACCGCGCCCTTGCGGCTGGCGTGCAGCAGCCGGCCGCCGAAGAACTGCAGCGCCCGCTCCCCGGCGGTGTCGATGCCGCGCATGTACGGCTGGACCATCGCCGTGAAGCCCTCGGCGTGCATGCGCTCCACCTGCCGTACGGCGGTGGCGTGCCGGTCGGGCGTGTAGCGGGCGGCGAAGCGGGCCCCGGCGCCGGAGGTGGGTTTGACGACGTATTCGTGGCCGTCGGGGAGGCTGACGGCCTCGCCGGGGGCGAGATAGCGGGTGGGGACGACGGGGACGCCGGCCGCCGCCAGGTCGCCCAGGTAGCGCTTGTCGGTGTTCCAGCGCACCACCTCCGCCGGGTTCGCCAGCCGCGTCGCCTTGCCGCACGCCTCGGCCCAGGCGGTGAACTCGGCCGCGCGCCAGCTGTAGTCCCAGGTGGAGCGGATCACGGCGAGGTCGAAGGAGGCCCAGTCGACGGAGGGGTCGTCCCACTCCACGGCCGACGCGTCCGCCCCGGCCTCCCGGAGCGCCCGCACCAGCACCGGCAGGTCGCGGTCGGCGGCGACCTCGGGCTGGGGACGGCAGGTGACGAGTGCGATGCGGGGCACGGCGACTCCATCCTCGTACGGTTGCTCTACCGTTCGATTATTCGGCTATGTGGCCGTTCGGCAGGCTAACAACCGGCCGGGGGACCGGAACAGGCCATGGGGGCCCGGTCGGCGAGCCGCGGCCTTCCCGGCCCCGGCGACCGCCTTCGCCGCCGGGGCCGGTGAACTCGCCTCCGCCAGGACCGGATCCGGGACCGGGGCCGGGACCGGGGCCGGGGCCGGGACCGGGGCCGGAATCGGGACCGGGAGCGGGGCCGGGACCGGGAGCGGGGCCGGGACCGGGAGCGGGGCCGGGACCGGGAGCGGGGCCGGGAGCGGGGCCGGGACCGGGAGCGCTCAGGTGCCGGGTGGCGGCCCGGTGGTTGGTCACAGACCCGAGGCAGGCGAGCTCGCCCATGATTCGCCGGGCGGAACGCTCGTGCTCGCCGTTCTCCTCGTCTGCGTCGCGAGCACCAGGGCGGCCAGGACGGCGAAGGCCGCACCGGTCCACATCGCCACGACGGGGTCGTCCCCGAACAGGCCGATGGTGAGGGCGCTGATCGCGGTCCCCAGGGTGACGCCCATGGTGATGACCGCGGTGTGCACGGTGCTGACCAGGTTCCCGACACCACCGACCTCGGCCACCCGGGTGACCAGCGCGGGGTTCATCGTCACCCCGGCGAGGCCGACGACGAGCACCATCCCGAGCGCCACGGCCGGCACGTGGCCGAGCAGTGCCAGCAGTCCCAGCGAGACGAACAGCAGCGTGTGCCCGAGCCGCAGCACTGTCACCGCGTGCCGGTCGGCGAACTTGCCGACGATCAGGTTGCCCACGTAGGAGCAGAGGCCGTACCCCAGCAGGATCAGGGTCGTGGTGCCGGTGGCGAAGTCGGCGCTCTGCTCGAGAAGCGGAGTGAAGTAGGAGAAGGAGGCGTAGGCGGCGCCGACCGTGAGCAGGCTGACCAGGTACCGCGACCACAGCCGGGGTGAGCGCAGGTTGCGCACGTCCTGGGCGGCGTCGTCCTGGGTGGCGGCCTCCAGCGGCGGAAGCGCGGCCACGCTGACCAGGAACAGCAGGAACGCGGCCGCCCCGAGTACGTAGAAGCTGGGCTGCCATCCCCACCGGCCGGCGATGAAGTGGGACAAGGGAAGGCCGGTCACGGTCCCGACCATGATCCCGCCGAGCACGATCGAGATGGCCTCACCGATCTTCTCCGGACGCGGCGCCAGGCGCGCCCCGAAGGTGACCGACAGTCCGAACCCGGCACCGGCCAGGCACCCCGTCACGGTGCGGACCACGGCCACCCACCAGTACGCGTGGACGAGCGGAACCATCACCTCGAGTACGGCGTAGGCCGCGACCACGCCCAGCAGTGCCCGCTTGGGCGGGCTGTGCCGGAAGACGAAGGCGAGCAGCGGGCCCCCGATCGCCATGCCCAGGGCGTACAAGGAGACCAGCAGGCCCACCTGGCCGGTGCTCACACCGAAGTCGTCGGCGATCACCGGCATCATGCCGGCGATCTGGAGCTCGCTCATCACCACGACGAGGATCGTCAGCATGAGCACATAGAGCTGTCGTTTCACTTCAGGTCCTTCCTTCACCGACCGGCGAATCCGCCGTTCTGTATCTGAGAATTCAAAACTTGGGCATGCGTGAGCGACGCCCGCGCGCACGCCGGTGACCGACCGTCGATGACCGACCGCCGGCGACCGGCTCAGGCCGCGAGCGCCCCGAGTGTCAGCCGCGCGATCCGGTCGAGCTCTTCGGGCCGGGTACCGGCCTGGGCCATGACCCGCAGCCCGGAGATGAGGGTGACGACGGACAGCGCGGCCTCCCGCACCGGCAGGTCCGGCTTCAGGGAACCGTCGAGCCGTCCCGCGCGGATGGCCTGGCCGAGCAGCGCGATCTGACGGTCCAGCGCCCTGTCGAGGATCCGCTCGACACGGGCGTCCCGCACACCCAGATCCGGATTCATGCGCGTGTTCACCGCCATGCATCCAGCGGCGTGCCCCCGGGCGGCCGCCTCGCGCTCCTCGTCGACGATGAGGTCGAGCAGGCCGGCCAGGCGTGCCGCGCCGCTGAGTCTCTCGTCGGTCAGGACCGACTCCTGCTTGCCGCCGGTGACGTTCGCATAGTGCTCCAACGCCCTTACGAACAGCTCCTCCTTGGAGGAGAAGGCGTTGTAGAGACTGCTGCGCCGCACGCCCGCCGCCTCACAGAGCTGCTCGGTCGACGTGTCGGCGAAGCCGTGCACGCGGAACTCCCCCGCCGCCGCGTCGAGCACGTCGGACTCCCTGAACGACCGTGGTCTGCCCATGCCGCCGACTGTAGCGCGTTATGGATTTCGAAGTCCATAAACTGTCGGACCTCCAGACCTCCAGACCTCCGGCCCCGGCCGCGCCCGCACGCCCGCACCCCGGGCAACACCCGCACGCCCGCACACCCCCGGGCGACGCCCGCACGCCTGATGGGCCGCCCGATGGGCCGCGCCCCTTACCCCATTCAGGATCCCCACGGGGCGAGAACACGACACAAGAAGCCCGTTTTCACTCGATCGGACTAGCGGGCGAGGCGGCGAGTTCCTTCTCGATTCGTTCGGCTGAGAGGATTCCCGTCGCCGCCCCACCACTCTTCCTAAGACCATCCGGGGCTGGAATTCGAATACAGGAATACAGTGGCAGATATTTTCGACAAACAGCTGACGGCCGTCATGGAGCACGGGGTCCGCATGCGGCCGAAGCCGATTTACAACGCCCTTGAGGTGCGGGACGGTGAGGTGTTCCTCGACGGACAGCCCATGGTCATGGCGGCCCGCAACGACTATCTGGGCCTCGCGCACGATCCGCGGGTCGTGAGGGCCGCGGCCGAGGCCGCGCACCGGTGGGGCGCCTCGTCCTCGGCGAGCCGGCTCATCGGGGGATCGCTCACCCTGCACGAAGAACTGGAGGCCCGGCTCGCCGCGTTCCTCGGCTGCGAGGCGGCGATCGTGACCACGACGGGCTTCGAGGCCAACCTCGCGCTCGCTCCCCTCCTCGGCCGCGGTGACGTGGTCTTCAGCGACAAGGCCAACCACGCCTCCCTGATCGAAGCCGTGCGGCTCGGCTTCGCCGACCGGCGCTGGTACCGCCACTCGGACACGGCGGACCTGGAGCGCAAGCTCGCGGCGGCCGACCCGGACGCCGCCAAGGTGATCTTCACGGACGGTCTGTTCTCGATGGAGGGCGACCTGTGCCGGCTGCCGGAGCTCGCCTCGCTCGCCCGGCGCCACGGAGCCCGCCTGGTGGTCGACGGCGCCCATGACATCGGCCTGCTCGGTCCACGGGGGCGCGGGGTCGGCGACCACTTCGGACTGCCGGACGCGATCGACCTCCACACCGGCACCCTCTCCAAGGGCTTCGGCTCGATCGGCGGTTTCCTGGCCGGGCCGCGCGAGGTCATCCACTATCTGCGTCACACCTCACGGTCCGTCATTTTCACCACCTCGATGCCCCCGGCCTCCGCCGCCGCGGCACTGGCGGCCCTCACCGTCGTCGAGACGGAGCCCGAGCGCCGTACCCGCGCCCTGGAGGTGGCCCGCCGGGTCCGCGACGGGCTGCGCGGCCTCGGTTTCGACACCGGCGACTCGGTCACCCCGATCGTGCCCGTCATCACCGGCCGTACGGACATGGCCACCGCCCTCTGGCGGGAGGTCCTCGCGGCGGGCGTCCTCGCCAGCCCCGTCTCCGCGCCCGCCGTGCCCGAGGAGCGCTCCCTCGTGCGTCTGTCGCTCCAGGCCACGCACACCGACGAGGAGATCGCGCGCATCCTGGCGGCCTTCGCGGCCGGGGGGCGAAAGCTCGGCCTGATCCCCGACGCGCCCGCCGTTCCCGCCGCCCGCCCCGCCGGGTCCGTCACCGCCGCCCCGGGGCAGCAGACCTCCGCGTGCGCCGTCATGGACCGGGTCTCATGAGCGTCACCGTCACCCCGGTCGCCGGACGTTCCGACCTGACCTCCTTCATCAGGCTCCCGTACGCCCTCTACCGCGACGACCCGCTGTGGGTCGCCCCGCTGGAGCGGGAACGGCGGTCC
The DNA here is from genome assembly GCF_040628835.1 of Streptomyces sp. NPDC006134. Taxonomy (NCBI): domain Bacteria; kingdom Bacillati; phylum Actinomycetota; class Actinomycetes; order Kitasatosporales; family Streptomycetaceae; genus Streptomyces; species Streptomyces sp. NPDC006134. The sequence continues at coordinate 110,604 of NZ_JBEXTV010000001.1, forward strand.
TTCCTGGACCCGGTCCGCAACCCGTACCACCGCACCGCGGCCGTCCGGCTCTTCCTCGCCCGCCGGCAGGGCACCGTCGTCGGCCGGATCGCGGCCGTCGTCGACCCGCGGTTCAACGAGCGGCACGATCCGCACTGCGGCGTCATCGGGCTCTTCGAGTGCGCCGACGACCCCGTGGCCGCCGCCGCGCTGTTCGACACGGCGGACGCCTGGCTCGCCGCGCGCGGGATGCGCCGCACCTTCGGCCCGCTCGGACTCACCACCAACGACGAGTGCGGCATCCAGATCGCGGGCCACGACCAGCCGCACGTCCTGCTCATCCCGCGCACCCGCCCGTACTACCCGGAGCTTTTCTCCCGCTGCGGATTCAGGAAGGCGAAGGACCTCGTCTCCTATTCCATTCCGATGCCCCGCGACGGGGAACCGCCGGCGGATTACCGGGCATCCGCCGAACGCGTCCTCGCGACCCCCGGCCTCACCGTGCGGCCGATGGACACGAAAAGGGCCCGGTCCGATCTGGAGACGGTCCGCGACATCTACAACGCCACCTTCGAGGAAAGCTACGGATCGGTTCCGCTCGGCGACGCCGAATTCGACTACCTGGCACACCGGCTGAAACCGCTCCTGCGCCCCGGCCTCCTCCAGATCGCCGAAATGCACGGCGAGCCCGTCGCCTTCCTCCTCTGCCTCCCCGACGCCCACCAGGCCCTCCACGCCGCCCATGGCCGCCTCACCACCTTCGGGCTGCCGCTCGGCCTGATCCGCGTCGCCCGGGCGAGCCGCCGCGTCGACCGCGTCCGTTTCACCGCCATGGGCGTCCTGAAGGAGCACCGCTCACGCGGCCTCGCCACCGCCCTGCTCACCCAGGCCCAGCGGGCCGCCTTCCGCCTCGGCCACACCGAGATCTCGTACTCCTGGGTGCTGGAGGACAACCACGCCTCCCGCCGCCACGCCGAGGCCCTCGGTGGAATCCACACCCTCACCCACCGCCTGTACGAGCGGGAGACGGCGGACGGGCCGGCCGGGGACGGGGAGGGCCGCGACGGCCCCCGCGGCGTCCTTCCGTAGGCGGCCACCCGGCGGTCATGGCATGAGCGCCGATGGCCGGGGGCCTGGCATGCGGTCAGGATGGGAACGAGCCTTCGGGCCGGTCCCCCTGGGACCCGCCGTCTTCCTCCGGGTCCCAGTCCAGCAGGCGGACCTTGGCGACCGTGCGGACGTGGCGGCGCATGGCGGTGGCCGCCCGGCGGGGGTCGCGGGCGGCGACGGCGTCCAGGATGGCCCGGTGCTGGGCGAGGGAGCGGGCGGGGCGGCCGGGCTGGCGGAGGGACTCGGTGCGGCTCTCGGCGATCTGGTGGGCGATGGAGCGCATGAACTCCGCGAGCAGGCCGCTGTGCGCCGCCGCCGTCACCGCCGCGTGGAAGAGGCGGTCGCCCTCGGCGCCGTGACCGCCCCGCTCGATCTCCTCGGCCATCAGGGCGAGCGCGGAGCCCATCGCGGCCAGGTCCTCGTCCGTGCGGCGCTCGGCGGCCAGTTCGGCGAGTTTCGTCTCCAGCGCCTCGCGGGCCTCCAGGACGTCCGGGAGACGCCGGCGGCGTTCCACCATCGCCTCGACGGGTTCGGCGTCGAGGCTGTCGCGGACCAGGTACGTGCCGCCGCCGTGCCGTGTCTCCACCAGGCCCTGGACCTCCAGGACCACGATGGCCTGCTTCACCGAGGCCCGGCTCACGCCGAGGCGCTGGGCCAGGTCCCGTTCGGCCGGGAGCCGGTCGCCGGCGCGCAGGCCGCCCTCGGCGACGTACTGGCGCAGCCTCTCCAGCACCTGTTCGTACAGGCGCTGTCTGGCCATGGGGCGCAGGGCGTCGGACACGGCTCCCCCCTTTCGTCCCGTTTCTCGTCCTGTTGCCGGGGAGCGTAACACCGGGCGCGCGGTGGCCGAGTGGCTGAACCAATCTCTGCGTGACCCCTTGACGGAGCCGGGCGGTGAGCCCACGCTGGCCCGGCCAGCCGTACCGCCCGATTGGCTCAGCCACTCGGCCATTCCGGTCCGTCGTCGGGAGCCCGCATGTCCCCCGAACTCGTCTCGATCCTCGTCCTCGCCGTGGTGTTCGTCATCGCCACCACCCGGTCCGTCAACATGGGCGCCCTCGCCTTCGCCGCCGCCTTCGGGGTCGGCACGCTCGTCGCGGGCCTCGACGCGGACGGCATCTTCGCCGGCTTTCCCGGCGATCTGTTCGTCGTCCTGGTCGGCGTCACCTACCTGTTCGCGATCGCGCGGGCCAACGGGACCACCGACTGGCTGGTGCACGCGGCGGTGCGGCTGGTGCGGGGGCGGGTGGCGCTGATCCCGTGGGTGATGTTCGCGCTCACCGGGGCGCTCACCGCGATCGGCGCGGTCAGCCCGGCCGCGGTGGCGATCGTCGCGCCGGTCGCGCTGAGCTTCGCCGGCCGGTACGGGATCAGCCCGCTGCTGATGGGCACGATGGTGGTGCACGGCGCGTAGGCCGGCGGCTTCTCACCCATCAGCATCTACGGCTCGATCGTCAACGGCATCGTCGAGCGGGAGAACCTGCCGGGCAGTGAGATCGGGCTGTTCCTCGCCTCGCTGGCCGCCAATCTCGTCATCGCGGGCGTGGTGTTCGTCCTGTTCGGGGGGCGGAAGCTGTGGGCGCGGGGGGCCGTGGAGGCGGACGGGGACGGGGAGGCCGGGGCGGAGGAGGCGGTGAAGACGGACGGGGACGGGGAGGCCGGGGCGGAGGAGGCGGTGAAGACGGACGGGGACGGGGAGGGCGCGCCGGGACGCACCGGGGGCGACGGCACCGGCGGTACCGCGCCCGCCCGGCTCACCCCGGCCCGGATCGCCACCCTCACCGCCCTGGCCGCCCTCGTCGTCGCCGTCCTCGGCCTCGATCTGGACGCGGGCCTGACCGCCGTCAGCCTCGCCGTCGTGCTGAGCACCGTCTGGCCGGACGACAGCCGCCGGGCGGTCGGCGAGATCGCCTGGTCCACGGTGCTGCTGATCTGCGGTGTCCTCACCTACGTCGGTGTCCTCCAGGAGACGGGCACCATCACCTGGGCCGGCGAGGGCGTCGGCGGCATCGGCGTCCCGCTGCTGGCGGCGGTGCTGCTGTGCTACATCGGCGCGCTCGTGTCGGCGTTCGCCTCCTCCGTGGGGATCATGGGCGCGCTGATCCCGCTGGCCGTGCCGTTCCTCGCGCGGGGCGAGATCGGGGCCGCCGGCATGGTGGCGGCGCTCGCGGTGTCGGCGACGGTGGTGGACGTCAGCCCGTTCTCGACCAACGGGGCGCTGGTGCTGGCCGCGGCACCCGACGTCGACCGCGAGCGTTTCTTCCGGCAGCTGATGGTGTACGGAGGGATCGTGGTGGCGGCCGTACCGGCGCTGGCCTGGCTGGTGCTGGTCGTGCCCGGTCTCGGCTAGGCCCTGTCCGACCGGCCTCGTCCACAGGTGACAACCCATCGACCGCAGACGACAAGCAACCCTCCACAGGCGACGAGCAACCGTCCACAGGCGACGAGCAACCGTCCACAGGCGACGACCAAGGAGTACGACGCGTGTCCTCTCTCTTCCCGGCCCTGACCGACGCTCCGGCCGGCCGGACCGCCCTGCGGTTCGGCGAGCGCTCTCTGACGTACGCGGAACTGGCCGCCGCGGCGGGTGCCACCGCCGGCCGGCTGACGGGCGGCGGCCGGGTGGCCGTCTGGGCGACGCCGACGCTGGAGACGGCCGTCGCAGTCGTGGCGGCGCTGCTGGCCGGGGTGCCCGCGGTGCCGCTCAACCCCAGGTCCGGGGAGAAGGAGCTGGCGCACATCCTGTCCGACAGCGCGCCGGCGCTGGTGCTGGCCGCGCCGGGCGCCGAACTCCCCTCCCCCGTCTCGGAACCGGCCCGCCTCGACGTCGACGTGCGCGCCGGCGGCCCCGTCCCCGAGGACCGGGCCGGGGAGGGCGACCCCGCGCTGGTCGTCTACACCTCCGGCACCACCGGCCCGCCCAAGGGCGCGGTCATCCCCCGCCGGGCCGTCGCCGCGACGCTGGACGCGCTCGCCGACGCCTGGCGGTGGACCGGGGACGACGTCCTGGTCCACGGACTGCCGCTGTTCCACGTGCACGGCCTGGTGCTGGGCGTCCTCGGCCCGCTGCGGCGCGGCGGCTCGGTGCGGCACCTCGGGCGGTTCACCACCGAGGGCGTGGCGCGGGAGCTGAACGCCGGCGCCACCATGCTCTTCGGCGTGCCGACGATGTACCACCGCATCGCCGAGGCCCTGCCGGACGAGCCGGAGCTGGTGAAGGCCCTCGCCGGGGCCCGGCTGCTGGTCTCCGGTTCCGCCGCGCTGCCCGTGCACGACCACGAGCGGATCGCCGCCGCGACCGGGCGGCGGGTGATCGAGCGGTACGGCATGACGGAGACGCTGATGAACACCAGCGTCCGCGCCGACGGCGAGGCACGGGCGGGGACGGTCGGGGTGCCGCTGCCGGGCGTCGAGCTGCGGCTGGTGGAGGAGGACGGGACGGAGATCGCCGCGTACGACGGGGAGACCGTCGGGGAGATCCAGGTGCGCGGCGCCAACCTCTTCACCGAGTACCTCAACCGCCCGGACGCCACCGCCGCCGCCTTCACCGCCGACGGCTTCTTCCGCACCGGCGACATGGCGGTGCGCGACCCCGACGGCTACGTCCGCATCGTCGGCCGCAAGGCCACCGACCTGATCAAGAGCGGCGGGTACAAGATCGGGGCCGGGGAGATCGAGAACGCGCTGCTCGAACATCCCGGGGTGCGGGAGGCCGCCGTCACCGGGGAGCCGGACGCCGATCTCGGGGAGCGGATCGTGGCGTGGGTGGTGCCCGCCGACCCGCAGGACCCGCCGGGGCTGGAGGAGCTGGCGGACCATGTCGCCCGGCGGCTCGCACCGCACAAGCGGCCCCGGGCCGTCCGCCATCTCGGCGCCCTGCCGCGCAACGACATGGGGAAGATCATGAAGCGGGCGCTGGGGCAGGAACAGGGCCAGGGGCAGGAGCAGAGCCAGGGGCAGGAGCAGAGCCAGGGGCAGGAACAGGGGCAGGGGCAGAGGCAGGGCGGGGAACAGGGCCAGGGCCAGGGGCAGGGGCAGGGGCAGAGCCGTGGCTGAGCGGCTGTCCGCGCGGGAGGTCCTCGCCCTGGTCGCCGACGACTTCGCCGAACTGCCCTGCGAGGAGCGGGAGGACGGGCCCGACGGGCCGCTGGGCTGGCCGGGGTACGGCGCCGCGCGGGCCCGTGCCGCCGCCCGCACCGGCGAGCGGGAGTCGGTGGTCTGCGGCACCGGGACCGTCGGCGGCCCCGGTGGCACCCGGGCGGTGCTGATGGCGTTCGAGTTCGGGTTCCTCGGCGGCTCGCTGGGGCAGCGCACCGGCGACCGGCTCCAGGCGGCGTACGCCTACGCCCGCGCGCACCGTCTGCCGGTCGTGCCGCTGGTCGCCACCGGCGGGAGCCGGATGCAGGAGGGCATGCTCGCCCTGACCCAGTTGCAGCGGGTGGCGCGGCAGTCGGTGCTCACCCGGGAGGCCGGGCTGCCGCAGATCGCGGTGGTGCGGGACCCGGCGACCGGCGGGGGCTGGGCCACCCTGGGCGCGGGCGCCGACGTGGTGCTGGCGCTGCCCGGCGCCCAGGTCGGTTTCGCCGGGTCCCGGGTCCGGCCGGCCCACGCCGACCCGGCGGCGTACACGGCCGAGGCGCAGGTGGCGGTGGGGTCGGCGGACGCCGTCGTACGGCCCGGGGAACTGCGCGGCACGCTGGCGCGGTGGCTGCGGCTGCTGACGGCGCCGTCGGGCACCCCGGCGCCCGTGCCCGGGCCGCTCGGCGCCACCGCCCCGCCCGCCGGCGGCTGGGAGGCCGTACGGCGGGCCCGCGCCCCCGAACGCCCGCGCGCGCACGCCTACCTGGACGCCTACTTCACCGAACGGGTCGCGATCACCGGCGACCGGTGCGGGGGCGCCGACCCGGAGGGGATGCTGTGCGGTTTCGGCACGCACGGCGGGCGGACGGTCGCCTACGCCGCCCAGACCGGCACGGCGACCCGGCCCGCCGGATACCGCACCGCCGCCCGGCTGATCCGGCTCGCGGACCGGCTCGGCATCCCGGTGCTGACCCTGGTGGACACCCCGGGCGCGGCCAACGACGCGGCGGCGGAGCGGGCGGGGGTGGGCCCGGCGATCGCGGACCTGTTCGCCGCGGTGGCGTCCGCCCGGACGCCGGTCACCACGCTGGTGATCGGCGAGGGCGGGTCGGGCGGCGCGCTGGCGCTCGCGGCGCCCGGCAACACCTGGGCCACGCCCGACAGTTACTTCTCCGTCATCGCGCCCGAGCTCGCGGCGGCGATCCTCAAGCGCCCGCCGGAGGAGGCGGCGGCGACGGCGGACCAACTGCGGCTGACGCCACGGGACTTGGCGGACCTGGGGGTGATCCGAACAGGCGATCACCTGTTCCCTGGAACAGGTGATCGTCACCCGTGAGGGTGCATGAGACGCGTGATGCGCAGGATACTTACGGTGCGCAAGCGACGGGCTGCAGACCGTAGTTGACGCGCAGGTCCCACATTCACATGCACCACCGCAAGGAGTAGCACGATCATGAATCTTCTCACCGACGTCCTCGCCGGCCTCGTCCACTTCATCGGCTGGCTGGTCTGACGTCCCGCTCCGCGCACACGGCGGCGCCGTCTCCCCGTCCCAGGGAGGCGGCGCCGTCCGCATGTCCGGCGCGGTGTCCGGCGCACCGCCCGGCACCGTGTCCGGCGCACCACCCGGCACCGTGTCCGGCGCACCACCCGGCACCGTGTCCGGCGTACCACCCGGCACCGTGTCCGGCGGTGTCCGGCGCGGTGGTCAGCGCACGCCCACGGCCCCGATGAGCTCCTGCGTCACCGAGCCGCCCCGGTCGTCGCGCGCCGAGGCCCGCAGCGAGACGGAGTCCGCGCCGCGCGGCACGGTCAGCGTGCCCCGCCAGGAGGCCCCGTCGCCGCCGGTCAGCGCGACCTTCCGCCAGGTGGTGCCGCCGTCGTACGACACCTCCAGCGTCCCGCCGCCCAGCTTCCCGGTGTCCGGGGCGCCCTGCACGTACTGCGCGCCGAGCCCGACCGGCACCTTCCGCCCGCCCGGCACCCGGCCCGCGAGGTCGGTCTCGACGTCGAAGGCGAGGTTGATCAGGGGCAGGAAGGTCCAGTGGTCCTCCGGTGCGGTCGCCGACCGGAACGTCCACTCGGCGTGCCCCGTGGCCGCCCGTCCCCAGCGCCCGGCGTCGAGCGCGGTGTCGGTGACGACCGTGTAGGTGTGCTCGCCGGCGGGCGCGTCCCACACGTACGCCGCCGAACCCGTGCGCCGGTCGACGAGGGCGCCGTCCAGGTGGACGGCCGTGGTCTGGGACAGGCCGCTGTCGTCGCTGTACACGTCGCCGAAGCCGGTGTGGTCGGGGCCGGAGTCGCCCCAGCCCGGCGTGTTGAACCGCAGCCGGTTGCCCATCCGCTGCTGCCCCCAGCCCAGTCCGGTGCCCAGCCAGGGGTGCCACACGGGCTTGAACCAGTTCAGCTCCCGCTCGGTTCCGCCCTGGTAGCGGACCCGCCCGCTGCGCTGCTCCAGTGCGCCGTCGGCGGCCGTGACCGACTCGTGCCAGAGCTGGCCGGGCCCGGTGGAGACGTACTCGGTGCGCTCGGCCGAGAGGGGGAGCCGCTCCTGGAAGCCGATGCCGACGGGGAAGGCGCCCGTGAGCGAGTAGCGGAACTCGCTGCCGTTCAGCGGCTTCGCCGCGTGGTACTTCGTGTGCAGCACGGCGAGGTCGCGCGCGCCCGGACGGTACGTCAGGTCCCGGTCGGGCACCGCGCCCGGGTGTCCCTCGGACAGGTCGTACACGTACGGCGTGTCGGGGGTGCCGGTCATGTCCACCCGGCCGGCCCGCCGCAGCCGGTCCGCGTCGGCGGCGTCGACGGTGGCGATCGGGAACGGGCGGCCGGTGTTGTCGTCCGTGCCCCACCAGGCGGTCAGGCGGCCGGGGCGGTCGTCGGTGACGAACAGCGCCGCCGCGCCCGCCTCCTGCGCGGCCCGGGCCAGGTCGGCGGGCTCGGTCCCCTCGGTGAGCCGGGCCAGCACCGCCTTGCCGCGCACCCCGGTCACCGGGCCGTCGCCGACGTCGGCCAGCGGCAGCCGGGTGCGGCCCTCGGCCAGGGTCCCGCCCGGCTGGACGAGGGCGTCCCGCACGCCCTCGACCTCCAGCAGCGGCTTGCCGAGCCGCCACACGGTGCGGTACTCGAAGGCGCCCCGGGTGACCTTCGGCGTCGGCGCGGCGAAGACGCTGTCGTACGTCAGGGGCACCTGCACGGCGCCGGTCAGGTCGGCGCCGTCCGCCGTCCGGACGTACTCCATCAGCAGCTGCCGGGTCTCGGTGCGGCGGCCCACGTCGGCCCCGACCTCGCGCAGCCGGCGCCCGTCGAGGGTCACCTCCCGGTCACGGTCGAGGACGATCTCGGGCGCGGCGAGGAAGCCGAGGCCGAGCGAGTCGGGGCCGTGGCTGCCGCGCACGTCGAGGAAGGAGGTCACGCTGTACGTGCCCGGCTTCAGCCGCAGCTTCAGGGTGCCGGAGCCGCCGACGTACGCCGGGAGGGGGTCGGCGCCCGCGGTGAGCTGCTGCACGGTCAGGTCGGCGGCGGTGTGCGCGCCGTCCCGGTCCTTGACGTGGACGGTGAGCGTGTAGCGCTCCTCCTCCTTCACCAGCCCGACGGCGGTGCGCGCGACGGGTGTGCCGCCCGCGGAGGCGACGACGTGCCCGCTGGTCTTCCCCACCTGGGCCTTGGTGCCGTCCCCGGTCACCGTCGTGGAGGCGGTGCCGTGCGCGGGGACGGTGAGGGTGGTGTCGGCGAGCGTGGCGACCCCGTCGGGGACGCCCCGCACCGCCAGGTCCAGCTCCACGTCCCGGGCGGAGTGGTTGGTGTAGGTGACGGTGCGGGTGACCGGCTCGTTCGCCTCGTACGGCCAGGAGAAGAAGCCGAGGTCGGCGCTGCCGGTGGCGGTGACCTCCGCGCCGATCGCCTCGGGCACGGCGACCCGGCCGGCGCCCAGGGTGTAGGCGGAGGCGTCCAGCGGCTTCGACGTCGACATCAGCGCGTCCTTCAGCTGCGCGCCGCTCCAGTCGGGGTGCTTCTCGGCGAGCAGGGCGGCCACCCCGGCGACGTGCGGGGTCGCCATCGACGTACCGCTCATGGCGGTGTAGTCGCCGCTGCCGGGGCTGAGGCGGGAGCGGGCGGCGAGGATGCCGACACCCGGCGCGGACAGGTCCGGCTTGAGGGCGTTGTCGCCGAGGCGGGGCCCGGCGCTGGTGAAGTAGGCCGCCTCGTCGGCGGAGTCGACCGCGCCGACGGTCAGGGCGGCGTCGGCGGCGCCGGGCGAGCCGATGGAGGAGGGGGCGCCGGTGTTCCCGGCGGCGACGACGAACAGCGCGCCCGTCTCGCGGGAGAGCGTGTCCACGGCCCGCGCCATCGGGTCGGTGCCGTCGCTGGCCTCCTGCGAGCCGAGGCTCATGGAGACGATGTCGGCGCCGACCTCCCGCGCGGCCCACTCCATGCCGGCGATGATCTGCGACTCGCTGCCCGAGCCCCGGTCGCCGAGCACCTTGCCGACGGCGAGCGTGGCGCCGGGCGCGACGCCCCGCTCCGTGCCGCCGGAGGCGGCGCCGCTGCCGCCGACCGTGGAGGCGACGTGGGTGCCGTGGCCGTTGCGGTCGGCCACCTCCTCGCCCTCGATGAAGCTCCTGCTCACCGCCACGCGCCCGGCCAGGTCGGGGTGGTCCGCGTCGACGCCGGTGTCCAGCACGGCGACGGTGACGCCCTTGCCGGTCAGCCCGGCCTCCCAGGCGTGCTCCGTCCCGATCTGGGCGTTGCTCTCGGCCATCTCGGCGGTGACCCGCCCGTCCAGCCACACCCCGTCGATGCCGTCCTGCCGGGTGAACGCCCGCCAGAACTCCCGCCCCTTGTCCGCCCGCACGGCGGCCCCGCGCACGCTGGGCAGCGCCCGCGTCCGCTCGGCCCCGCGCGGGGTGAGCGCCGGCGCCCCCTTGTCGTACGTCACGATCAGCGGCAGCTCGCCGGTACGGGAGTCGGCGAGCCCCTGCTCCACCAGCTCACCGACGTCGAAGAGCCGCTCGTCCAGGGTCCCGGCCCGCAGGTAGGGCAGCGCCTCGTCCGGTACGACGCTGATGTCGCCGCCGGCCGTCCGGGTGCGGACGGCTCCGGTGGCCCCCTCGGGCCGCTCGACCGTGACCGTCTTCTTCCCGCCGCCGAGGTCGGTGACGGTGACCCGGTCACCGGTGACCAGGGTGACGGTGTGCGCGGCGGCCGGGGTGCCGCTCGTGCCGGTGGTGCCGCTCGTTCCGCTCGTGCCGGTGGCTTCGCTCGTGCCGGCGGGTGCCTCCCGCGCCGCCGCCGGGGTCACCGGCAGCAGGGCGGCCAGCAGCCCGGCCGACAGGAGGGCCGCTCTGCGCCCGACTGGTCCTCTGCTCATCCACGCCTCTCTTCGTCGTGTGCTGCGAAGAGTCTCAGGGGGCTCGCGTTGCAGGGGAGTTGACGGGAGCTGGCGGGTTGGCGCCCTGGCGGGTTTCCGCCAGGGCATCGGCGGACGGCCGGTGGCAGACCGGACACCGCCGGCGCCCGGCCGCGCACACCGGCGCACCCGCCCGTCCGGATCTCACCGGATGGTCCGAACAGCCCGAACAATCCTGACAGTCCGGGAAGTCCGAACAATCTGGATGGCCCGGACGGTCCTGACGGCCCGGACGGTCCTGACAGCCCGAACGGCCCGAACGGCCCCTCGCGCACCCCGCCCCGGATCCGGACACCCCCCATTCAGCGGCGCCCCACCCGGCCCCCTCCAGAAGGCGCCCTCCCCCTCACCCCCGCACGATGCCAGGGAGACCGCCCACCGGGCGGTCCCACGGTCTGCGCTCTCGGGAGGATTCGCCATGACCGCCAGTCTGGAGCAGCTGCGCCGCTGCCACTTCGCCGTCGATCTGGGAGCGGCGAGGACACGGGTGTACGTGAAGGGTGCCGGCCTCGTCGTCGACCAGCCGTCGGCCGCCGCCGTCAACACCCGCACCGGGGCGCTGATCGCGGTCGGCGAGCTCGCGGAGAAGATGACGGGCCGCACCCCCGGCTACATCCGGGTCGTCCGGCCGGTCTCCGGCGGCACGGTCGTCGACATCGAGCTGGCCCAGCGCATGCTGCGCCACCTGCTCGGTGACAAGGTGCGCCGCTCCCTGCGCCGCAAGCCCCGGCTGCGCGCCGCCGTCTGCACCCCGCACGACGCCGACCCGCTGGCCCGGCGCGCCGCGATCGAGACCCTGGTCGGGCTCGGCGCCCGCCGGGTGGAACTGGTGGAAACCCTCATCGCCGCGGCCGTGGGCTGCGGGCTGCCCGTGGAGCAGCCCGAGGCCACCATGATCATGGTGTGCGGGGCGCACGCCACCCAGGTGGCCGTGCTCTCCCTCGGCTCCATCGTGGCCGCCGAGCGCATCCCGGTCGGCGGTGAGGCCGTCGACAACGCGATCGTGCAGCACCTGCGCCACGAGCACGAGCTGATGCTGCCCAGCCAGTCGGTACGGCCGCTGCAACTGGCCCTGTCCGGCAACGGGCTCACCCCGGACGGGCCGGCCTCCACCGAGATCCACGGCCGGGACGTGGCGACCGGCCTCGCCCGCAGCGTGCAGGTCGACACCGCCGCCGTCCGCAACGCCATCCAGACGCCGCTGACGGCCGTGCTCGACGGCATCGGCAAGGTGCTGCGGGACTGCCCGCCCGACCTGGTCGCCGACCTCGTCGACCGGGGGATCATGATGGTCGGCGGCAGCGCCCTGCTCCCCGGCTTCGACCAGATGCTGCGTCAGGCGACCGGCATGCCGGTGCACATCGCGGAACGCCCGGACATCTGCGCCGTCCAGGGCCTGGGCACCATGCTGGAGGGCGGGATCGAGCCGCTGGCGCTGGACCCGCTGGCCGGCTGAGCGCGCGGTGACCGGACGGCACGGCCGCGCGGCATGACCGACGCCCCCCGCTCCCGCCTCGCGCGGCTGCTCGAAGCCGTCCTCGACGTCGGTACCGGCCTCGATCCGCGCAGCACCCTGCAGCGCCTCGTGGACGGCGCCGTCGAACTGACCGGCGCCGCCCACGCCGAGCTGAGCACCGGTCAGGAGGACCTCACCGGCATCCGCTCCCCGGCCACCGGCCCGCCCGGCCCGCCCGGCGTGCCGGAGGCGCCGTACCGGCTGCGGGTGCCCGTCCGCGTGGAGGGCGAGGAGTTCGGCGCGCTGCACCTGGCGGGGCGGCCCGACGGCGCCCCGTTCACCGCCGGGGACGAGCAGGCGGTGCGGGTCCTGGCGGCCCAGGCCGGCATCGCGATCGGCAACGCCCGGCTGTACGAGACGGCCCGGCAGCGGGAGCGGTGGATCGAGGGCGCGGCGGCCGTCACGACCGCGCTGCTCACCGGGGAGGCCGCCGACGACGCGCTGACGACGGTCGCCGAACGGGCCCGGCTGCTCGCGGGCGCCGCCGCGGGCGTGATCCTCCAGCCGACGGAGGAGGGCGGCATGGAGATCGTGACCGCCTCGGCGCCCGGCGAACCGGGCGGCCCGGGCGCCCTGGTCGGTGCGGCGATCGCGCCGGGCAGTCCGGTGCTGGACCAGCTCCTCGCCGGTGAGCCGGTGTTCGTGGACGACGCGGCGACCGATCCGCGGATGACGACTCCGGTGCGGCACCGGTTCGGGCCCGGCATGCTCCTGCCGCTGCGGGCGAGCGGGCACCTGATCGGCACGCTCGCCCTGCCCCGCCGGCGCGGCGACCGCCCGTACAGCGACGTCGAACGCCTGCCGGCGGTGACGTTCGCCTCCCAGGCCGCCCTCGCGCTCGTCCTCGCCGACGCCCGGCGCGGCCGGGAACGCCTCGCCGTCTACGAGGACCGCGACCGCATCGCCCGCGACCTGCACGACCTGGTCGTCCAACGGCTGTTCGCCACCGGGCTGATGCTGGAGTCCACGCAGCGCCGCCACGGCGCCGGCGACGACGTCCGGGAGCTCCTGGACCGGGCGGTGGACGAGCTGCGGTCGACGGTCCAGGAGGTCCGTACGGCCATCCTCGCGCTGCAGCGGCATCCGCGGACCGGCGACGCCGGCGTGCGCCCCGCCCCGCCGGTCACCCTCCGGGACCGGGTGCTGCGCGAGACGGCCGCCGCCGCCGCGCTCCTCGGCTTCCCGCCGTCCACGCGTTTCACCGGCGCCGTCGACAGCCGCGTACCCGGCCCGGTCGCGGACCGGCTGCTCACCGCCCTGCGCCACGCCCTGACGGCCGCGTGCCGGCGCCACGGGGCCGGGCGGGTCGAGGTCGCGGTCGACGCGACCGCCACCCTCCCGGACGGGCGGGACGCGGTACGGCTGACGGTGCGCGACGACGGGACGGACGGAGAGGCGGACGGCGAGGCGGACGGCGGGCAGGCCCCTGACGGCGGCTACGGCACCACGGTGACCTGGGAGTCCCCGCTGTGAGAGACACGGTGAGAGGCGCTGTGAGAGGCGCGGCGGGAGGCGGCCGTCCCCGAACCGGCGGCCGCCCGTCCCCTCACCGCGCGAACCAGCACCGTACGGTCGTGCCGTCCGGGCCGGTGTGCATGCGGACGAGGTCCGAGACGAGGTTGACCAGCAGCAGGCCGCGTCCGCCGCGCTGGTCGCGGGCCGCGGGGCGGCGCCCGGCCAGCGGGTCGGCGAGGCGGCCCTTGTCGCGCACCTCGCACACCACGTACCCGTCCTCGGGCCACACCCGCAGCAGGCCCTCGCCGCCGCCGTGCACCACGCTGTTGGTCACCAGTTCGGCCGTGACGAGGGCCAGATCGTCCAGCCGGACGCCGGTGAGGCCCAGCCGCGCGCCCTCGCCGGTGGCCACGTGGCGGGCCTGGGAGAGGGAGTCGGCGACGAAGGCGAAGGACAGCGCGGTGTCCGGGGGCGGCGGCAGCGGCCGGTTGTAGCGGGCGACGACGTCGTCGGGGGCGTACGCGTCACTGCTCCGTTCCCCGCCGGGCCCGGCGGGGATGACGACGGGGTGGGTGGCGTGGGCGTCGGCGAGGACGCGCTCGTCGAGACGGCTCTCGTCGTACGGACAGAGGATGGACACCGTACGGCCCTGGAAGGCGGCGTTGATCAGCGCCTCGTGCTGGACGCAGGCCGGGTACTCGGTGTCCGTGCGGCCGGCCCAGATCGGCTCGCCGATGATCCGCACCCGTCGGCCGGCCGGCTGGGCGTCGGCGAAGGCGCGCAGCACGCCGGGGATGATCCGGCCGGGGTTGCGTCCGGCCTCGCGCATGTCCAGCATGCGCACGCCGTCGGCGGCGTCGCCCAGCGCGTCGCGGATCAGGGCGAGCCGCTCGCCGGGGACGGAGACCGCCACGGGTTCCCCGGCGGCCAGCCCCTCGCGCAGGAAGGGGACGGTGCCCCGGAGGTACTCCTCGTCGTCCCGGTAGAACAGGGCGGGGTGGACGAAGGGCTCGGCGGGTTCCGGGGCGCCGGAGAGCGAGGCGGGACCGGGAGCCGCGGAGGACCCCGCGGGCTCGAAGGACTCGGAGGGTTCGGCCGCGGCACTCATGACATCGACACCTCGATCGCCGACTGGTCGGGCCAGAACAACTCCAGCACCCGTTGCACGACAGGCGGCGGCCGGTGCAGGACGAGGCGTCCGCCGGCCGGGAGCCGCTGGGCCGCCGCCACGAGCGCGCCGACGCCGGCGACGTCGACGAACGTCACGCCGGACAGCTCCAGGTAGTACACGTCCTCACCCTCACGCACCGCCTGTTCCAGCGCGTGTTCCCATGTGTCACGCGTCGACAGGCCCACCTCGCCCGCCGCCCGTACGCCCGCGCGTCCGGTCAACGGGGACACCGTCAGGCCCGGTGCCGCTCCGACGGCCCCGGACGGCGCCTCGTGCTGAGTGCCCACCCTGAACTCTCCCATGCTCCCCGACCAGACGCCCCTACCCGTTCGGCAGCCGATCACACCCGCCGTTCTCCCCGGCAGCCGTTTCCGCCCGGAACGGGGCCTTTACCCACCCATGGTCCGGGCATTCCCCTCGCCGGGGTGTACCCCGCCGCCCGTAGGGCAGGCGCACCTCCGACGGGGGCCGAGGGACATCGGAAAGGTCCGGCGAGGACCTACGGGGTCCAACGAGGACCTACGGGGTCCAACGAGGACCTACGGGGTCCGAGGAAGACCGACGAGAACGGCGAAGACCGACAGGGTCCGACGAGGACCGACAGGGTCCGACGAGGACCGACAGGGTCCGACGAGGACCGACAGGGTCCGACGAGGACCGACAGGGTCCGACGAGGACCGACGAGGACCGACAAGGCGGTGACATGACCACAGCGACACCACCGCGTCTGGCGGGGAGGCTGACCACCCTGATGATCGAGGCCCGCGTGGACGCGGGCCGGGCTCTGCTCGCCCCGCGGGGCGAGCTCGTCCACGGCTGCGCGGACACCCTGACCGAGACCCTGGCCGGGCTGCCGGCCGGCACCGGACGGGTCGATCTGGACATGACGGGCGTGACCTTCATGGACACGGCCGGGCTCCAGTTCCTGGACGTGCTCCACGACCACGGCCACCGGCACGCGGTGACGGTGACGACGGCGAACTGGAACGGCCAGCCGCGCCGCATTCTCGAACTGGCCGGCCTGGACACCACCGATCCCCTGCGCTCCGCGGCCCACCGGCCACCGGCCCCGCGGCCCGGCCCCGTCCCCTCCCCCCGCCCGGCCCCGGCCCCGGTCCCGGCCCGCTCCGCGGTGGCGCTGGAACGCTCGGAGCGGCTGCACGACCTCCAGGAGGAGGTGGAGCAGCTCCGCCACGCCCTCGCCTCCCGCCCGGTCATCGACCAGGCCCGCGGCATCCTCATGGCCACCCACGGCTGCACCTCCGACGAGGCCTGGCACCTCCTGCGCGAGACGTCCCAGCTGTCCAACACCAAGCTGCGCGCCGTCGCCGCGGCGATCACCTCCAGCGCCGGGAACGGCGGCCCGCCCCTGCCCGGCGCGGTGCGCACGGCCCTGCGCGCCGCGCTCGCCCGACTGGGCCGCTGAGCCCACGGAAACCACCCGTCCGGGGCTCTGGACCGCGCACCGTCCATGCGGGAAGGCCGCGCGCCTGTCCGTACGGGAAAGCCGCACGCCCGTCCGTACGAGAAGGCCGCGCACCGTCCGTACGGGAAGACTGCGCACCGTTTGTGCGGGATTGCGATGGGTACTCGGCGGCGGCCGGTCGGGGGGCCCGACCGCGCTTACCGGCACACCGCCGCCGAGGAGATTCCCCATGGGCTTCAACCCCCTCGAACACCAAGGCATCCCCCTGGACCGCCAGCTGCGCAACTGGCGCGAACTGGACGTCGAACCGGTCGACCCCGACCACGGCGACCCGTACACCAAGTGCCGCATCATCACGATGAACGGCATCGAGGTCGAGGCCATCCTCTTCAGCCACCAGTTCGCCCGCCACTGCCCCGACCCGGAGGTCAAACGGCAGCTCGCGCAGGTCCGCTACATCGAGCAGCAGCAGCAGAAGGCCGTCAACTGGCTGCTGCCCGGCCTCAACTCCGTGCTGGAGACCACCATCGCCTACGAGCAGGTGGCGGTGGACCTCACCGGCTGGGTCGCGCGCCACGAGCCGGACCCGTACCTGAAGCAGGCCTACGAGTTCGGCGTCCTGGAGGACTTCGACCACCTGTACCGGTACGCCAACCTGTACGAGATGATCGAGCACCGCAAGGCGGAGTCGATCGTCGACGGCCTGACCGAGGTGATGCCGGGCAGGCCCACCAAGTACCACCACCGCGACCCGGTGGACAACGTGCGCGAGCCCTACGACCGCACGACGGCGAACCCGCTCTCCAAGCTGCACGCGCTGACCATCATG
Organism: Streptomyces sp. NPDC006134; assembly: GCF_040628835.1. Classification (NCBI taxonomy): domain Bacteria; kingdom Bacillati; phylum Actinomycetota; class Actinomycetes; order Kitasatosporales; family Streptomycetaceae; genus Streptomyces; species Streptomyces sp. NPDC006134. The sequence goes on from NZ_JBEXTV010000001.1 coordinate 127,577, forward strand.
TCGGCCGAGCAGCAGACCATGAACTTCTACATGAACGTCGGCCCCCAGTACATGGAGCCGATCGCCCGCCGGCTCTACCAGGAGATCGGGCTCATCGAGGAGGAGCACGTCACGCACTACGAGTCGCTGGTCGACCCGGGCGAGACGTGGTGGGAGCAGCTCGTCAACCACGAGTACAACGAGTGCTACCTGTACCACTCCTTCATGGAGCAGGAGTCCGACCCGAAGGTGAAGGCGGTCTGGGAGCTCCACCTCAACATGGAGCTGGAGCACCTGCGCATCGCCTGCGACCTGATGCGCCGCCACGACGGCCGCGAGCCGGCCCCGATCCTCGCCCCCGAGCTGCCGAACGTCCTCACCTTCGAGGAGAACAAGCAGTTCGTCCGCAACCTGCTGGACACCCAGATCGACCTGACGACCCTCGGCACCGGCTACGTCCGGGACGCGCACGAGCGGTTCGAGCGGATGCAGGAGCAGATCCACGGCGGCGAGGAGCCGCCGAGCGAGCAGGTGATGGCCCAGCACCAGGAGATGTTCGGCCGCGAGTACCGCGTCGAGACCGACGGCCCGCACCCCGACGCCGCCCTCCGGGAGAAGAGCTGACATGGCCGGTATCACCGCCGACGACGCCGACGTCGTCGCCCTGCTCATGCGCCAGCACGGCGACATCCGCAACCTCTTCGACGAGGTGGAGAAGACCACCGGCGACGAACGCCGGGCCGCCTTCCGCCGCCTGGTCCAGCTCCTCGCCGTGCACGAGACGGCCGAGGAGGAGGTCGTCCACCCCTTCACCCGCACGTCCGTGCCGGACGGCGAGAAGATCGTCGAGGAGCGGCTGGCGGAGGAGCGGGAGGCGAAGGAGGTCCTGTCCCGGCTGGACGGCATGGACCCCGACGACCCGAAGTTCCTGCCCGCCCTGCTGGCCCTGCGGCTGGACGTGATGTCCCACGCCCGCGCCGAGGAGCGCTACGAGTTCAACCACATCCGCCGCAGCGCCGACAAGGCCCGCCTGGCCTCCATGGCCACGGCCCTGCGCGCGGCGGAGGCGACGGCCCCGACCCACCCGCACCCCGGCACCGAGTCCGCGGCCAAGAACATGGCCCTGGGCCCGCTCGCCTCGGTCATGGACCGCACCCGGGACGCGGTGCGCAAGGCCATGGGCAAGGACGGGTGAGGACGGGACCCGGGTGACGTACCGCCGTTCGGTCGCCGGTGGAGCACTGCTGGGCATCGGCCTCGCCGCCTTCGTCGACGAGGCCGTCTTCCACCAGCTGCTCCACTGGCACCATTTCTACGACCGCTCCACCCCCGGCGCGGGCCTGGTCTCCGACGGCCTGCTGCACGCCGGGAGCTGGCTGGCGACGGTGGCGGGCCTGTTCGTCTACGCCGACCTGCGGCGCCGGGGCGGCCCGCGGCGCCCGGCCTGGTGGGCCGGGGTCTGCCTGGGCGCCGGCGGCTTCCAGCTCTTCGACGGCGTCGTCGACCACAAGCTGCTGCGCGTCCACCAGATCCGCTACGGCGTGGACGTCACCCCCTACGACTGGGCGTGGAACGCGGTCGCCGTCCTGCTCCTCCTCACGGGCCTGCTCCTGTGGCGCCGCGCCCGCCGCTCCGCCCTCCCCCGCGGCACCGGCCGGCACCCACTCCCCCGCCCCTGAGGAAGGGCCCGCATGACGGCGACCGGTCCCCTGCTCCTCTCGGCCCTCCTCACCTGTGCCGCCTACTCGGCCGCGGCCGTCCGGCTCCGCCGCCGCGGGGATGCCTGGCCGTGGTGGCGGGAGGCGTGCTGCTGGCTGTCCGGCGCGGTGTTCGCGGCCGGGGCGGCCGTGCCGTGGGAGGCGTGGCCGATGCCGTTCACCGGGCACATGGCGGCGCATCTGGCGGCCGGCATGATCGCGCCCGTGCCGGCGGTCCTGGCCCGCCCGGTCACGCTGGCCCTGCGCGCGCTCCCCGTCCCCGGCCGCCGCGCGCTGCTCGCGGTGCTCCGCTCCCCGCCCGCCGCGTTCCTCGCCTTCCCGCCCGTCGCCGCGACGCTCGACATCGGCGGCCTGTGGCTGCTCTACCGCGCTCCCCTGCCCCCGCAGCTGCACCACAGCCCCTGGCTGTACGTCCACCTGTTCGCGGCCGGGTGGCTCTTCACGTTCGCGGTCCTCGCCCTCGACCCGGTACGGCACCGGCCAAGCCTCGCCCTGCGCGCCGCCACCCTCCTGGCCGCCGCCGCGGCCCACGCCGTCCTCGCCAAGACCCTGTGGACGGCGGGCCCGCCGGGCACGGCGTACGCACCGGCCGACCTGCACCGGGCGTCCCGGCTCATGTACTACGGCGGCGACGCGGTGGAGATCGCCCTCGCCGTCACCCTGGCCGCCCACTGGTACCGCGCACAGGGCCGCGCCCTGGCCCGCCGCTCCCCGGCCGGCCGGCGTCACGCCCAGGACCCCGGTCATGCCCACCGCCCCGGCGGGGTACTCGCTGCCGCACCGCCGGAGCGGGCCGCCCGTCCCCTCCGGCCGTCCGACGAACGACCCCGTCACCAGGAGGCACCACGATGACCGAGCACACCCCGTCCCAGGCCGAGGGCGACCGCGACGACGAGCAGCGGACGACCGAGCGCCGGTCCCCGGCGCACCCGACCCCGTCCCAGGCGGAGGGCGACCGCGGCGACGACCGCCGGACGCGGGAGGAAGACCGGGAACGCCGGGAACACGGCTCCGGCTCCTGAACCGCCCACGGACCCACCTCGCGCTTGCGCGGGACGGCGGGTGGGCCGTCACGATCACGTGACGGCCCACCACGGCTTTCCGCACGGCGGGACCGCCCCCGCCTCCGCCTTTTCACCGCAATTTCCGACTGCACCCCGGAAACGCCGCTCAAGCCCCGCCCCGTAATACCGCATCACGCCGACCCCGACATTTACTTGCACACAGCAAATTCACACCGGAAGCCATTGCCGCATCTTTGGTTGACGAGTAAACAGTAATGGCGTGCCGGACTCGCCACCCAATCACCCAAGTCCTCCCACTTGGTGACGAACCACCAAGCCACACACCACTGGGGAGGTTCCGGTTCTCCGCTCCCGCCGACCGGCCATCGCCCGCCCCAATCACCAAACGGGCACACGGAATTGAGGGAGTACAGGAACTCGGAAAAATCTTTACAGCACGGCCGGATTGCACCTAACGTCAAGACGCGGCCGCCGCAGACACCTGTGAAGTCCGGTGGTATGCACGCCGTCTGCTTCATTGCGACTTTCCAGTTATGAGGTACACCATGCGCAAACTGCTGCGTTCGCTCGTCGTCCCTGCGGCCGCCGCCATCGGACTGTGCAGCTCCGGGGTGGCCTTCGCCGGCCAGGACTGCGTCGCCTACGGGAACGGCGCCACGGCGGAGTTCCAGGCCTACGGCGAGGTCCTGCGCATCACGGACGACTCCGCGGACGGGCACTCCGCCGTGGCCCAGATCAACTACGGCGACGGCCTGAAGACGTACTGGAACCCCAACGGCCAGGGGACCACGCGCACCATCGACCTCGAGGTCCCCGAAGGCACGCGGGTGGACGTCAGGGCCTGCGTGGGCGAGTACGACGGTTACCGGATCTACACGGAGAGCTGCAGCCTCTACAAGGTCGGCATCGCCTGACCTCCGGTGACGTGGGAAGGGGGGCCGGAGTCCACCCTGTGATCCTGTGATCCCCCTCCCGCCGCAGCGACGGGCCGCGGGCCGCCCGACGGCGGCGGCGAGAAGGAACTGGCGGCGACCCGCCGTGCGCCGTCCCGGATCACGGCCGACGCCGACGGCGGCATCACCTTCGTCGACCGCGAAGCCGACGCCCCCAGGACCGTCGCCAACCCGGGCCACCCGCCCAAGGGCGCCCGCATGTCCAGCCCCGGCCACGCCGCGGTCGCCACGACGTGGGCGGACGGCAGGACGAGCCCGATCACCCCGGACAAGGCCCACGCCGTCCGGGCGGCCCGCACCACCCTGCGCGTGCTGGCCACCGGCACGTCCGTCACCCTGGACACCACCCCGAAGGCCGCGGATGAGAACGCCGGAACCGGTATCAAGCCCTCACCCGCCCTCGCCGCCCCGGAGAAGACGGGCCGGAAGACCGGCGACGGCCTCTCCGCGCAGACGGTCCGCGCACAGCCGCTGTCCGGCTACCGCCGCCTCAGCCCTCGCTGCGAGCGAGATCCCCGCGACCGCCCGGCCTTTCCCGGCCTCGCCGCCGCCCTCTGCCGCTACAGGCGACTCGTCCGCCTCGCCACGTAGGACACGGTCTGAGGATGGTGCCGGTCTCGTGCGTCATCTAGGTCCGTAGTTGTCCTAACCGGGCCCTAGGGTCGTCACATCGTGAAGGACCACACGAGGGGACGAGACCGATGAGGCACACTGCACCCGAGGGTTACACCAGCGTTGCGCCGTGGGTGGTCACCGACGACACCGGTGCGCTGCTCGACTTCATCACCGCCGCGTTCGACGGCGAGGAACTCGCACGGGTGCCGGTCGAGGACGGCACCGTCGGCCACGGTGAGATCCGTGTCGGCGACACGGTGGTGCTGGCCTTCGACCGACGGCCCGACTGGCCGGTGATGCCCTCGCTGCTGCGGGTCTACGTCCCGGACGCGGACGCCGCCATGGCCGCTGCTGTTGCGCACGGGGCGCAAGTGATCACCGAGGTCGCTGACAGCGCGTGGGGGGATCGCGGTGGCCGGGTGCGGGATCCGTTCGGCAACATCTGGTGGGTGATGAGCCGGGTCGAGGACGTCGCACCGGACCAAGCCTGGGAACGTATCTTCGAGCCGAAGTACGCCGAGGCGATGCGCATGGCCCAGGAGACGCTGGATGCCGCGCTGAGCGGCCGGGCTTCAGGGGTGGCGAGTGCCCCGCGGCACCCGGCCCACTGAGCCTTTCCGGGAGGCGAACGACGAGAGGGACGAAGCCCCGTGAAGGGCTCGACGCACAAGCGGTGCAAGTGCCCGGCACCACACGGCACCAAGGGCAACCGCGAAAACTGCCGGAAGAGTCAGGGCACTTGGCAGCACGTCGCCGACGTGGGCCGCGGCGCGGACGGCAAGCGGAAGCAGGCAGCGGCACCGTGCCCGTACCGCGAGGCCGGGCACCTGAGCGTGAGCTTCGGGGAGCCGAAGACGAAGACCGGCAAGGGCCGCGTGATCGAGCCGGGGAACGACTGTGGCCGTACGGCCCTCGGCACGGGTACGCGCCGCTCCTGCTCGCCGGTGGCATACGGCTGGGGACCGTGTCGAAGACGCTCGGGCACTCCGGGATTCAGATCACATCGAAGGCGTACGCGCACCCGCTGCCCGGCGGGGCCCGCGAGGGCGCGGAGCGGACAGCGGCGCTCACCCCGGGCCCGGAAGACTCCGTCCGAGCGATCTTCGGGCGCGCGTGACCACTCCGTGACCACCTCGCGGGGAAGATCGGCCACAAACCCGGTGGCGGGATCTGACGCCGATCGCTCCGACGCAGGTCAGAACGATTTTGCCCGTGAGGGCGTGAGTGGGGCGGGTGGGACTCGAACCCACGGCCGACGGATTATGAGTCCCTTTCGGATCTTCCGATCCGTCCCGGCTCTTGCCTCGTCTTTCCTATAACCGCAGGTCAGATGCCATCCGTCGTTCTGGCTCTGCGCCGGCCTTCCTGATCCTTCCGTGCCCTTCCGTCCCCTGTGCGTCCCCTGGTGGTCCAACGGAATGGCCATAGGCGTCCCCACCACCTCCGCCGGCGAGGCCCTGCCGCGGCGCTGGACACGCGGTGAGATGGCCACGGCACCGTCACCGCCCCCGCTCACCGGCCGAGGTCGGCCAACAGGTCGCCGAGTACCGCATCCTCCTCGATGCGCACGCCGAGGGACCACGGCGGGTGCCGTGCGCGGCGGGCACCGAGTGAGCTGACGCAGGATCAGGACCACGGGTTCGCCTGCGTCCGTCGACCAGTCGAGAGCGTGGGTGCGGGCCGAGAGCGAGACGATGGAGGAGGGGGCGTCCTTGAGGAGCCCGGCCGCGACCCATGCCTCGCGACGCCACTCGGCTGCGGCAGCCCCGGTCGACATTCCTTGCGCCGGGCTGCTGCCAGGCCCCTCGTAACGGGCAACACCCACCGTCGAACATAGTGGATCATGTATATTGATATATAGCCGCGTATACACATGGAGGCGCCCATGAGCCGCACCGTGATCGATCTCGACGACGAGGCACTGGAGGCCGCTGCCAAGGAACTCGGCACCACGACCAAGCGCGACACCATCAACACCGCCCTTCGGGAGGTCACCGCCCGCTACCGGCGACTGCGCGCTCTCGGAGAAGCCCGCGAACTGGTCGCGGAGGGCGCCCTCGACATGGATGTCCTCCTCCACAAGAGCAAGTACCGGCCCACCGGCGGGCCGGACGGTGTTCGCGATGCAGGAGCGGATGAGTGACCGTCGCCGACTACCTGATCGACACCTCCGCCGTCGCCCGCGTCCTCCTCGGCCGGACGACGGCCGAGTGGGACGACAGGATCGGCGCGGGGCTCGTCGCCCTGTGCGACATCACCGAACTGGAAGTCCTCTATTCCGCACGCTCGGCGGCGGACCGGGAACGTGTGAAGCGCACGCTGAACGCCCACTACACCTGGTGCCCCATGCCCGACGGCATCTACCGACGCGCACGCGTCGTCCAGGAACTGCTCACCGTCAAGGGCGAGCATCGCAGTGCAGGCCCCGTCGACCTGCTGGTCGCCGCTGCGGCGGAGGAGGCGGGGCTGACGCTGCTCCACTACGACCGCGACTTCGAAACGATCGCCCGTGCGACCGGACAGCCAGTACAGATGATCGATCTCAAGGACTGATCGCACTCCATTCACAGCCCGTAGCGGTCGAGGATGCTCATCAGCTTCCGCCTGCGCTTCAGTTCCGTCCGCAGGCCGGTGAGATACGCGGTGAACGCCTCCTCGGTCCCCAGCGCGCGATGGCAGTCGCGAGCACCCAGCAACAGCCGTGCCAGGTGCTCGTATGCGCGGTCGCCGGTCGGCTCCTTCAGCTGCTCGACCAGCCGCAGGTATACCGCGAGCGCCTCGGACGGACGCGTCCCGCGCGACAGGTCGGCGAGTCGCTCCCACTGCTGGTCGTCGGCCCGGCCGGCCGCCTCCCGCCAGGCGGCGTCCAGGTCGCCGTCGTCGAGCAGTGTGCCGATCAGAACGGTCCCGCCGTACCAACCGCCGCGCTCACGGCGGGCGTCCTCTTCCAGGGCGGCCAGCGCGGATGCTCGCTCGTCCTCCCAGCACTCCGCCGCCCGGGCGGCAGCGCGCAGCTGCCGGTAGGCGGCCAGGGACCGCTCGACACGGAACCGGGCCCGGCGCACCCCGACCACGTCCGCCGACCGCTCCGCCTTCACGTACCGGGCGCACACGTAGTCGGCCAGGCGGCCATCGATGTGCGTCTCGGCGGCGCAGTCCCGCAGTCCGCGCTCCGCCCAGGCCAGCGCCTCGTCCGCGCGGCCCGCCGATTCCAGCTCCTCAGCGATGTGCAGATACGTGGCACCGGACGGGTCGAGGTCCTGTGCATACAGGGCGACCAGCGCGTCGACGTCACCCTCCGCCTTGACCAGACGTTCCATCAGATACCGCTCCGCCCAGCCGGACGGGCTGCGCCGCCGCGCCTCGGTCGCCAGCTGCCGCATGCGGGCCAGCCCACCCGGCCCCAGCACCTCGGCGTAGTCGAGCGGATCCAGATCCGTCACCTCACTGTCGTCGCCGAGTACGTGGTCGACCAGCCACTCGGCCAGCCGCTCCGGGTCGGTGCGCGCGGCTCCGCATGCTTCCAGATGGGCCGCGGCCACCGCGGCCGCGGCCTCCCCGACCACGCCGTCGGAGTCGTCGATCTCCCGATAGGCCTCCCCCAGCAGCCGGATCGCCTCCTCGGCCAGGTCGACCGCGAGCGCCGCTCGCCCGTCGGCGCTCAGGGCGCGCAGTGCGGCCGCCGCCTCTGCCACCTGCCGCGCATACCCGGGGGCATCGGCGTACTCGACATATCCGTAGCGGGCGAAGGGGCGCGGATCGATCAGGGTCATGATCCGGTCCCGGAGCGTATCGAGGTCGGAGTGAGCGGCGGCGGCCCACAGCTCCAGTCGCCTGCGCAGCCGTCGGTCCTCGGCGATCTGCTCCCGCACCAGCGCCAGGAGTTCGTCACGTGACAGCGCCGTGAGCCACGCTTCCAGCCCGGAGGCGCGCGCCTGTGCCACTGCCCGCTGGTGCGGGATCGTCTTCGCCCGCCGCAGCACGGTCAACCCCACGGCCACACAGTGCTTGCAGAAGTTGCCCTCCTGCCCGTAAGGGCAGTCGCACCGTCCCGAGAGCCCGTCGTCCCCGCCGAGGGTGAGCTCCACCTCGTAGACATCCGTACCGTGCACCACTGCGGTGACCGAGCCGTCCCCCACCTCCAGACCGCTCACCGCGTCCAGGTACCCCAGTCCCCTCTCGAACGACCGAGCCCCCGCAAGCGCCCGCAGATCGTCCTCGTCGAACCCCACCGCTTTCCGTGCCACGCCCGCCATTCAACCGCGAGGCGGCAGGTGCGGAATGCGTTCCCCTGCCCCCGTTCGGCCCCGGCCTCGATCTCGCCTGTGTGTTCCCGTTTCGCGGGTCAGACGGGTAGCCGCTGTCGAGCCCTCGCTCCAGATCAGCGATACGCCGCGCCAAGAGCTGCGGCGCCCCGGCGTGCGGAAGAGGCGACAGAGAGCCGAGGCCTCGCGCGACACTTTCCCCCCACGGCACCGATCAGGTGATGCGGCCGATTTCGCCTATGACTCGTATGTCGCCCGCACCGTGTCCCCTGTGTGTCCCCTGGATCTTGGTCTTAGGGAGTGAAGGAGGGCCGCCACGCTGGCGTGGCGGCCCTCCTTCCTGCGTTTCCGCAGATAGAAACGCTTCTGCACCTGTGGTGCCCGGTGGGGCGGGTGGGACTCGAACCCACGGCCGACGGATTATGAGTCCGCTGCTCTAACCGGCTGAGCTACCGCCCCATAGCGGCGTGTCGCGTACATGTGTGCGCGCCGTCTGCCGCAGCATAGCCGCTCATACGATCTCCTGCCTCGGCTGGTCGGCTTCCCGCGGCACCTTCATGACCTTGAGGACTCCGCGGCGCGCCGCGTGGTTCCCGGGGCATGGGGCCGGTCATGGAGCCGGACATGAAAAAGGACCCCGGAGGGTCCTCGTTCAGCATGCTCCCCCGACTGGACTCGAACCAGTAACCTGCCGGTTAACAGCCGGCTGCTCTGCCAATTGAGCTACGGAGGACCGAGCTCCCCCGACTGGACTCGAACCAGTAACCTGCCGGTTAACAGCCGGCTGCTCTGCCAATTGAGCTACGGAGGAATGCCTCGTTGCATCGAACGCACTTGCCTGGGTATTCGCCAGGGGGCGGGCGCTCGCTGCGACACATACATTAGCGCAAGCAGGGGGGTGCTCCGCCAATCGGTACCCGCCGGCACCGATCGCCGCACCGAAGACCGCTGCACAGACCAGGGCAAGGGACCAGGGCAAGGAAGGGTGACCGCCATGCGTTACCGGCTCACGTTCGTCGTCGGACTCGCTGTGGGTTACGTGCTGGGCACGAGGGCCGGACGCGAGCGCTACGAGCAGCTGAAGAAGTCCGCGCGGCGGGTCTCCCAGAACCCCGCCGTGCGCAACACCGCCGAGTCGGCCGCCCAGCAGGGCCGCCAGTTCGCGGACAAGGCGTACCACGTGGTGAGCGACAGGGTCGGCGACCGCATGCCCGACTCCGTCGCCCAGCGGGTGCGGTCCCTGCGGGAGCGCAGCAACGGCTCCGGCGGGGACGACTGGGGCACCAGCAACACCTAGGGGCACCCGGACCCCGCCTGCCGCACGGCGCCCGCGCGCCGTGCGGCAGAATTTTGGGCATGGGGATAGTCGCCGGGTTGGACAGTTCGCCCGATTTCACTCGTATCGTCGTCTGTGACACGGAGACGGGGGCCGTACTCCGGCAGGGATACGCGCCGCACCCGGTGGAGGGCCCCGAGGGCGGGGGCCGTCCCTCCGACGTCGACCCGCAGGCGTGGCTGCTGTCCTTGGGCGAGGCGGCGGCCGGCGGGCTGCTGGAGGGCGTGCAGGCCATCGGCGTGTCGGCGCAGGCGAACGCGGTCGTGCCGCTGGACGCGCAGGGCAACACCGTGCGGCCGGCGATGACCGGCGGGGACAAGCGTGCGCAGGTGGCGGCGGCCGATCTGGTCGACGCGCTCGGGGGGCGCGAGGCGTGGGCGCAGGCCGTGGGCTGTGTGCCGCAGGCCGCGCACGCCGTGACCAAGCTGCGCTGGCTGGCGCGGAGCGAGCCGGAGGCCGCCGCGCGCACCGCCGTCCTGCTCCAGGCCCACGACTGGCTGGTGTGGCAGCTGCTGGGGCGGCCGGTGCGCAGGACCACGGACCGCGGCGGGGCCTCCGGGACCGGGTACTGGTCGGCGGCGTCCGGCGCCTACCGGCCGGACCTGGTGGAGCTGGCGCTCGGGCACCAGGCGGTGCTGCCGGAGGTGATCGGCCCGGCCGACGCGGCCGGTACGACGCCGGAGGGGCTGCTGATCTCCGCCGGGACCGGGGAGACGATGGCCGCCGCCTTCGGGCTCGGGATCGGGCTCGGGGACGCGGTGGTCTCCCTCGGGGCGTCCGGGTCCGTGATGGCCGTGCACGCCGAGCCGCTCGCCGACCAGTCCGGGATGATCACCGCGCTGGCGGACGCGACCGGCATGCACCTGCCGGTCGTCACCACGCTGAACGCCGTACGGGCCCTGCGCGGGACCGCCGAGCTGCTCGGGGTGCCGGATCTGGAGAGCCTGTCCGAGCTGGCGATGAAGTCGACGCCGGGGGCGCACGGGCTGGTGCTGCTGCCCTATCTGGAAGGTGAGCGGACGCCCGCCCTCCCCCACACCGCGGGGACGCTGGCGGGGCTGCGGCGGGAGTCGATGAAGCCGGAGCACCTGGCGCGGGCCGCGTTCGAGGGGATGCTGTGCGGGCTCGCCGACGCGCTGGACGTGCTGCGCGGCCGGGGCGTGGAGGTGCGGCGCATCTTCCTGCTGGGGCCGGCGGCCGAACTGCCCGCCGTGCAGGCGGCGGCGCCGTCGCTGTTCGGGGCGCAGGTCGTCGTGCCGCAGCCCGCGGACTACGCCGCGATCGGCGCCGCGCGGCAGGCGGCCTGGGCCCTCGGGGTGCAGCAGGGCACCCTCGATCCGCACACCCCGCCGGCGTGGCAGGGGGCGGTCGCGCAGGTGCTGGAGCCGGGTGAGGAGCTGGCGGTGGGTCAGGCGGTGCGGCAGCAGTTCGTGACGGTGCGGGAGCAGACCCATCCGGGGGCGTTCCGGCCGTAGGAGGGCCCGTAGGGGGCCGTCCGCGGGGCCGGGGCGGGGTCCTGTTGGGTTAATTCGGTTGAGGTAACGCGGGTGGAGTGTTCGACGATGGGGGCCACGGGCAACCAACCGCCCCTCCCGCCGACTCCGAGAGACCGAGCGTGCTCATACGACTGCTGCGGACCTATCTCAGGCCCTACAAGAAACCCATCGCCCTGCTGGTGGCGCTGCAGTTCCTGCAGACCTGCGCCACCCTCTACCTGCCGACCCTGAACGCGGACATCATCGACAACGGTGTCGTGCACGGCGACACCGGCTACATCCTGGGCCACGGCGCCCTGATGATCGGCATCTCGCTGGCGCAGGTGGTGTGCAACATCGGTGCCGTCCACTACGGCGCGCGCACCGCGTCGGCGCTGGGCCGGGACGTGCGGGCCGCCGTCTTCGACCGGGTGCAGTCCTTCTCCGCCCGTGAGGTCGGTCACTTCGGCGCCCCGTCGCTCATCACCCGGACCACCAACGACGTCCAGCAGGTCCAGATGCTGGCCCTGATGACGTTCACGCTGATGGTGTCGGCGCCGATCATGTGCGTCGGCGGCATCGTGATGGCGCTCGGCCTGGACGTGCCGCTGTCCGGGGTGCTGGTCGCGGTCGTGCCGGTGCTCGGCATCTGCGTGACGCTGATCGTGCGGCGGCTGCGCCCGCTGTTCCGGGCCATGCAGGAGCGCCTGGACACGGTGAACCGGGTGCTGCGCGAGCAGATCACCGGCAACCGGGTCATCCGCGCCTTCGTCCGCGACGCGTACGAAGAGCGGCGGTTCCGGAAGGCCAACGCCGACCTGACCGAGGTGGCGCTGGGCTCCGGCAACCTGCTGGCGCTGATGTTCCCCGTGGTGATGACGGTGGTGAACCTGTCGTCGATCGCGGTGGTGTGGTTCGGCGCCCACCGGATCGCCGGCGGGGGCATGCAGATCGGTGACCTGACGGCGTTCCTCGCCTATCTGATGCAGATCGTGATGTCCGTGATGATGGCCACCTTCATGTTCATGATGGTGCCGCGCGCGGAGGTGTGCGCCGAGCGCATCCAGGAGGTCCTTCAGACGTCGTCGAGCGTGGTGCCGCCGGTGGCGCCGGTCACACGGCTGCGGCGGCACGGGCATCTGGAGATCCGGGGCGCCGGGTTCCGTTACCCGGGGGCGGAGGAGCCGGTGCTCAGGAACGTCGACCTGGTGGCGCGGCCCGGTGAGACCACCGCCGTCATCGGCTCGACCGGCAGCGGCAAGTCCACGCTGCTCGGGCTGGTCCCGCGGCTGTTCGACGCCACCGAGGGGGAGGTGCTCGTCGACGGGGTGGACGTACGGACCCTCGATCCGCGGCTGCTGGCGCGGACCGTCGGGCTGGTGCCGCAGAAGCCGTACCTGTTCGCGGGGACGGTCGCGACCAATCTGCGCTACGGCAACCCGGACGCCACGGACGAGGAGCTGTGGCACGCGCTGGAGGTGGCGCAGGCGAAGGAGTTCGTGGAGCGGCTGGAGGGCGGGCTGGACGCGCCGGTCGCGCAGGGCGGGACGAACGTGTCCGGCGGCCAGCGGCAGCGGCTGGCCATCGCCCGCACCCTGGTGCAGCGGCCGGAGATCTACCTCTTCGACGACTCCTTCTCCGCGCTCGACTACGCCACCGACGCGGCCCTGCGCGCGGCGCTGGCCCACGAGACCGCCGAGGCGACCGTGGTGATCGTCGCCCAGCGGGTGGCGACCATCCGGGACGCCGACCGGATCGTCGTCCTGGACGAGGGCCGGGTGGTCGGCACGGGCCGGCACGAGGAACTGATGGCCGGCAACGACACCTACCGGGAGATCGTGCTCTCCCAGCTCACGGAAGCGGAGGCTGCCTGATGGCCGGGGCTGCGGGGCGGATGATGGCCGGGGGCGGACCCGACCAGCGCTCGATGGACTTCAAGGGGTCGGGCAAACGGCTCCTCGCCCGGTTCCGGCCGGAGCGGGCGACGATCTGGGCCCTGCTGCTGTGCGTGGTCCTCAGCGTCGGCCTGAGCGTGATCGGGCCGAAGATCCTCGGCCGGGCCACCGACCTGGTCTTCGCGGGGATCATCGGGCGGGACATGCCGTCCGGGGCCACCAAGGAGCAGGTCCTGGACGCCATGCGGGAGCGCGGTGACGGGGACGTCGCCGACATGCTGCGCGGCACCGACTTCACGCCGGGCGAGGGCATCGACTTCACCGCCGTGGGGAACGTGCTGCTGCTCGCGCTGGGCACCTTCCTCGTCGCCGGCCTGCTGATGGCGGTGGCGACGCGGCTGGTGAACCGGGCGGTCAACCGGACGGTGTACCGGATGCGCGAGGACGTGCAGACGAAGCTGTCGCGGCTGCCGCTGTCGTACTTCGACAAGCGGCAGCGCGGCGAGGTGCTCTCCCGTGCCACCAACGACATCGACAACATCGGGCAGACGCTCCAGCAGTCGATGGGGCAGCTCATCAACTCGGTGCTGACCATCGTCGGCGTGCTGGTGATGATGTTCTACGTCTCCTGGATCCTGGCGCTGGTGGCGCTGGTGACCGTGCCGCTGTCGTTCGCGGTGGCCACCTGGATCGGCAAGCGGTCGCAGCCGCAGTTCGTGCAGCAGTGGCGCTCCACGGGCAAGCTGAACGCGCACATCGAGGAGATGTACACCGGGCACACCCTGGTGAAGGTGTTCGGGCGGCAGGAGGAGTCGGCGCGGCAGTTCGCCGAGCAGAACGAGGCGCTGTACGAGGCCGGGTTCAGGGCGCAGTTCAACAGCGGGATCATGCAGCCGCTGATGATGTTCGTGTCCAACCTGAACTACGTGCTGGTCGCCGTCGTCGGCGGGCTGCGGGTCGCCTCGGGTGCCCTGTCCATCGGTGACGTGCAGGCCTTCATCCAGTACTCGCGGCAGTTCTCGATGCCGCTGACGCAGGTCGCGTCGATGGCGAACCTGGTGCAGTCGGGCGTCGCCTCCGCCGAGCGGGTCTTCGAGCTGCTGGACGCCGAGGAGCAGGAGCCGGACGCGGTGCCGGCGCAGAAGCCCGAGCGGCTGCGCGGGCGGGTGGAGCTGGAACACGTGTCGTTCCGCTACGACCCCGACAAGCCGCTGATCGAGGACCTGTCGCTGAAGGTGGAGCCGGGGCACACGGTCGCCATCGTCGGGCCGACGGGGGCCGGCAAGACGACCCTGGTGAACCTGCTGATGCGGTTCTACGAGGTGACCGGCGGGCGGATCCTGCTCGACGGCGTCGACATCGCGAGGATGTCGCGGGACGAGCTGCGTGCCGGGATCGGCATGGTGCTCCAGGACACCTGGCTGTTCGGCGGCACCATCGCGGAGAACATCGCGTACGGCGCCGCCCGCGAGGTCACGCGCGGGGAGATCGAGGAGGCGGCGCGGGCCGCGCACGCCGACCGGTTCATCCGGACGCTGCCCGACGGCTACGACACCGTGATCGACGGGGAGGGCAGCGGGGTCAGCGCCGGTGAGAAGCAGCTCGTCACCATCGCGCGGGCGTTCCTGTCCGACCCGGTGATCCTGGTGCTGGACGAGGCGACCAGCTCGGTCGACACCCGTACCGAGGTGCTGATCCAGAAGGCGATGGCCAAGCTGGCGGCCGGGCGGACGTCGTTCGTCATCGCGCACCGGCTGTCGACCATCCGGGACGCGGACACGATCCTCGTCATGGAGAACGGGTCGATCGTCGAGCAGGGGACGCACCGGGACCTGCTGGCGGCGGGCGGGGCGTACGCGCGGCTGTACCGGGCGCAGTTCGCGCAGGCGGTCGCCGAGGTGGACTAGGACCTGGCCGCCGGCCACGTGGACCGAGGGGGCCCTCGCCTTGTTCCCTCCTCGTTCACGTGGCCGACAAGGTGGCCTCATGCCCCCGCAGCCTTCCCCGCCGAACATCTGTTCCTCCGAATCGGCACTCGAGCGGGGGGACTTGAGGTGTTCGAGGCGATCGCCGACTTCTTCGACGGGATGAGCGACGGGCAGATGTGGGCGGGCGCCCTGGTGTGCGCCCTGTCCGCGGCCCTCGCCGCGTTCGGGTTCGACCGGTACCAGGGCTGGCGGCGGATCAGCTGGAGCGAGATCTACAACGGCCCGATCAACAAGCACATCACCAGCCGGCAACCGCCCGGGATGTGGGAGATCCACTGGCAGGGCCGCCAGATCAGCGAGGGCAGCCTGGTCATCCTGGAGGTGCGCAACTCCGGGGTGCAGACGCTCGAACCGGAGCACTTCGCCGTGCCGCTGCACTTCACCTTCCACGGCAGGAAGGTCGTGCACTTCAAGGTGCGCGACACCAACGCCTCGCTGGAGGCGGCGCTGCGCCCGCAGCCGATCTCCCCGGCACGGCCGAGCGACACGATCGGCCTGCCGACGTTCACGCTCAACCGGCGGGAGCGGTTCCGGCTCCTGGTACTGCTGGAGGACGACGGGGGCGGCGCCGGGAGCGCGGCGAAACCCGCCATCACCTCGGACGGGAAGCTGAAGGGCGGGCGGATCAAGCGGACCGCCGGGCGGGCCAGGCGGCGCTGGGCCACCGCGCTGGTCGTGACGGCCGTCGCGGCGTGCGGTCTCGGTGCCGGCGTGTACGCCAACAACCGGAGTCTGGCGCTGGACGCGACCTGCTCGCAGGGCACGCTGGAGGTGGCGGGCTCCAGCGCCTTCTCCCCGCTGGTGCACCAGGTGAAGGAGGCCTACCAGGACCAGTGCGCGGACACGGACGTGGTGCTGCGGGCCACCGGCAGCGGGGACGGGCTGGCCCGGCTGCGGACGAGTCCGACCGCCGAGCGGATCGCCATGGTGGACACCGTGGCCGGGGAGGAGATCGAGCGGCCGGGTCTGGACGCGCACCGCGTCGGTGTGCTCGTCTACGCCGTGGTGGCCCACCGGGACCTGGCGGACCGTATGGACGAGGATCTGTGGGACGAGGGGCTGGACCAGGAGCGGCTCGCGCGGATCTTCACCGGGACGTCCGGCGACGGGACGGTGGCGGTGATCCGCTCCGCCGGGTCGGGGACCCGGGAGACCTTCGACCGGAAGGTGACGGGCAGACAGCCCGCCGAGAGGGTCCCCCGGTGCCGCGACCGCGTCGCCCGCGTGTGTTCGGTGCGGTCCACCATCGAGCTGCTCGACTTCGTCGACCGCACCCCGAACGCCATCGGCTACGCGGAGGCCGGCGCCCTGCCGTTCTTCCCCAACGTGCGGACCGTGCCCATCAACAGCACGCACCCGACCAAGAAGAACGTCCTCAGCGGCGACTACGGCTTCTGGGCCTCCGAGGTCCTCTACACGCGTGAGAACGCCACCGGGCTGACCCGGAACTTCCTCGACTTCCTGCGCAGCCGCGGCGTGTCCAAGCTCCTGGAGGGCCAGGGCTTCCTGCCGTGCCGCGAGCTGACCGGCGCCAGGGACGAGAGGATGCGGTGCGACGCCGGTTAGAGCCCCTTCTGTTCGGGGCTCCGAGCCGGTCAGTCCAGGTAGCCCCGCAGCTGGTCCGCGTAGGCGTGGTCGCGGAGCTTGTTGAGGGTCTTGGACTCGATCTGCCGGATGCGCTCGCGGGTCACGCCGAAGAGGCGCCCTATCTCCTCCAGCGTGCGCGGACGGCCGTCGGCGAGACCGTAGCGGAGCTGGACGACCTTGCGTTCGCGCTCGCCGAGGGTGGACAGGACCGCCTCCAGGTGCTCGCGCAGCAGCAGGAACGCGGCCGACTCGACGGGGCTGGCGGCGTCGCCGTCCTCGATCAGGTCGCCGAGGGCGACGTCGTCCTCCTCGCCGACGGGGGCGTGCAGGGAGACGGGTTCCTGGGCGAGGCGGAGGACCTCGCCGACGCGCTCGGGCGGCAGGTCCAGGTGGGCGGCGACCTCCGCCGGGGTCGGTTCGTGACCGCGTTCCTGGAGCATGCGGCGCTGGACGCGGACGACGCGGTTGATGAGCTCCACGACGTGGACGGGGACGCGGATGGTGCGGGCCTGGTCGGCCAGCGCGCGGGACATGGCCTGGCGGATCCACCAGGTGGCGTAGGTGGAGAACTTGTAGCCGCGGGCGTAGTCGAACTTCTCGACGGCCCGGATCAGGCCCAGGTTGCCCTCCTGGACGAGGTCGAGCATGGTCAGGCCGCGGCCGACGTACCGCTTGGCGACGGAGACGACGAGCCGCAGGTTGGCCTCGATGAGCTGCCGCTTGGCCATCCGGCCCAGGACGACCAGCCGGTCCAGGTCCCCGGCGAGCCGGCTGTCCAGGTCGGGGGTGGTGCTCAGCTTCTCCTCGGCGAACAGGCCGGCTTCCACGCGGCGGGCCAGTTCGACCTCCTCAGCCGCGGTGAGCAGGGGGATGCGGCCGATCTCCCGCAGGTACTGGCGGAACAGGTCCGACGACGGCCCACCGGGCTCGGGACGGACGGGGGGCGCCTCGACGGGCTCGACGGGCTCAATGGGTTCCACCGTCTCGACGGGCTCGGCGGGTTCCAGGGCCTCGGCGGCCTCGGCGGCCTCGGCGGGCTCGACGGGGTCCACGGCCTCGGTGAACCCGGGGATTCCGGCCGCCTGGATCGCCTCGGCGGGCGGACCGGCCGGGACGGGCACCGTCTCCGGCCGCGTCTGCGGATGGTGCACGGCACGGCTCTGCGGGGGGACCGCGAGGAGGACGCCGGAACCGGCGTCCTCCTCCGTGCCGTCGGTACCGATCTCGTGGGTGTGGGTGAGGGTCCGGGTCTGCACGGGGGCGACCTCCAGGATGATCGCTGCCGGGGGTGTACGGCAGCAGTACTTCGGGGCGGAGTCGGCGGCCTCGCCGCTGTCCGTCCCGTCGGCGACGAGGGAACCGCGGGGGTGGGGGACCCACGGGGACGGGCCGGCCGCGCTCCGAGGACTCAGGCACCGGAACCCAGTGTGGAGTACGACACATCGCCGCCACGAGGGGCGTGCGGTGACTTTTTGCGTCCGGTCCGTGACCGGGCGGTGACCGGGGCCGTCCGGTCACGGGGCCGGGCACCGGGGACGCGCAGGGGCGTTTCCCTGGTCAGAGGGCGGCGGCGCCGTGCTCCCGCAGGGCCTGGTCGTACTGCTGGAGTATCCACAGCTCGTTCTGCACGGCGGCGAGCTGGGCCGGGTCGCCGTGGGTGCCCAGGCGGGTGAGCCGGCTCTGGATGTCGCGGATGCGGCGCTCGACGGCGCGGCGGCGGACCGTGACGAGCTGAGCGCCGGCGTAGGTCTCGTCGACCTCCTTGCGCAGCATGATCGCCTCGACCGCCAGTTCGGTGACCATCGCGCGGACGGTGTCGTCGGGGGCGGCCTCGCGGACGCGGACCAGGTAGCCCTGCGGGTCCCGGACGCCCGGTTCGGCGCCGCCGGCGTCCAGGATGGCCTGGCGTACGGCCGCGTAGGGCGGGGCGGTGAACTCGTCGACGCCGTACGCGTCGAAGGCCGGGGAGACCAGCTCGGGGCGCTGGAGGGCGAGCTTCAGCAGCTCGCGCTCGGTGGCGTAGACGGGGTTGCGGAGGTTGAGGGCCGGGCCGCGCGGGGCGGGCCGGTCGGGGACGGCGGCGTACTGCTGCCGGGGGGCGGGCGCGGGCGCGGGGCCCTTGCCGCCGCGGTCGCGGGCCCAGCGGGCCAGCTGCGCCACCCGCTTGACGACGAACTGCGTGTCGAGGATGCCGAGCATGCCCGCGAGCTGGACGGCGACCTCGTGCTGGGCGCCGCTGTTCTTGATGCGGGCGACGACGGGGGCGGCCTCGTCCAGGGCGGCGGCGCGGCCCGCCGGGGTGTCGAGGTCGTAGCGGGAGACGATCTGGCGCAGGGCGAACTCGAACAGCGGCGTGCGCGGCTCGACCAGGTCGGCGACGGCCTCGTCGCCCTTGGCCAGGCGCAGGTCGCAGGGGTCCATGCCGTCGGGGGCGATGGCGATGTAGGTCTCGGCGGCGAACTTCTGGTCGTCCTCGAAGGCGCGCAGGGCCGCCTTCTGGCCGGCCGCGTCGCCGTCGAAGGTGAAGATCACGCGGGCCGAGCCGTTGTCCATCAGCAGACGGCGCAGGATCTTGATGTGGTCGCCGCCGAAGGCGGTGCCGCAGGTGGCGATGGCGGTGCGCACTCCGGCGAGGTGGCAGGCCATGACGTCGGTGTAGCCCTCGACGACGACCGCGCGGGAGGTCTTGGCGATCTCCTTCTTCGCCAGGTCGATGCCGTACAGGACCTGGGACTTCTTGTAGATCGCCGTCTCGGGGGTGTTGAGGTACTTCGGGCCGTTGTCCGCCTCGTACAGCTTGCGGGCGCCGAAGCCGACGACCTCGCCGCCGATGTCGCGGATCGGCCACATCAGGCGGCCCCGGAACCGGTCGATGGGGCCGCGGCGGCCCTCCTGGGAGAGGCCGGAGAGGACCAGCTCCTTGTCGCTGAAGCCCTTGCCGCGCAGGTAGCGGGTGAGGTGGTCCCAGCCCTGCGGGCTGTAGCCGACGCCGAAGTGGACGGCGGCGGCCTGGTCGAAGCCGCGCTCGGCGAGGAAGACGCGGCCGGCCTCGGCCTCGGGGCTGGTCGCGAGCTGTTCCGCGTACCACTCGGCGGCGATCTTGTGCGCCTCGACCAGGCGGATGCGCTCGCCGCGCTGGTGGGCGGGGTTGTACCCGCCCTCCTCGTAGCGCAGGGTGATGCCGGCCTGGGCGGCCAGGCGCTCGACCGCCTCGGAGAAGGAGAGGTGGTCGACCTTCATCACGAACGTGATGGTGTCGCCGCCCTCCTGGCAGCCGAAGCAGTGGAAGAGGCCCTTGCTCGGGCTGACCTGGAAGGACGGCGACTTCTCGTCGTGGAACGGGCACAGCCCCTTCAGGTTGCCGCCGCCCGCGTTGCGCAGCTGGAGGTACTCGGACACCACGGCGTCGATCGGGACCGCGTCCCGTACCGCCTTCACGTCCTCGTCGTTGATCCGTCCTGCCACGCGTGAATTCTACGGGGGCGGTACGACACTCCCGACGGCTCCGGACGGCTCCCGAGGGCTTGCGTGCGGTTCCCGGGGGCTCGCGGGCGGCTCCGGGCGGTCCGGGCCGGGTCCCGGCGGTTCACGGGACCAGGCCGTCGAGGGGGACGTGCGGGTCCGCCAGGGCCTCCGTGTCCACCTGCGCCCGCGAGCGGATCAGCCGCTGGACGGTGTCTGTGACGTCCCACACGTTCACGTTCATCCCGGCCAGCACCCGGCCCTCCTTCACCCAGAACGCGAGGAACTCGCGCTTGCCCGCGTCCCCCCGGATCACCACCTGGTCGTACGTGCCCGGGGGCGCCCAGCCCGAGTACTCCATGCCCAGGTCGTACTGGTCGGAGAAGAAGTAGGGCACGCGGTCGTGGACGACGTCCCGGCCGAGCATGGCGCGGGCCGCCGCCGGGCCGCCGTTGAGGGCGTTGGCCCAGTGCTCCACGCGCAGCCGGGTGCCGAAGAGGGCGTGCGGGAAGGAGGCGACGTCGCCGGCGGCGTGGATGTCGGGGTCGGAGGTGCGCAGCCGTTCGTCGACGGCGATGCCGCCGCCGTGCTCGGGGCCGGCGATCTCCAGGCCGGCCGCCTCGGCGAGGGCGGTGCGCGGGGCGGCGCCGATCGCGGCGAGCACGCTGTGCGCGGGGTGCTCCTCGCCGTCGTCGGTGCGGGCGGCCAGGACCGCGCCGTCCTGGCCGACGATCTCGGTGAGCCGGGCGCCGAAGTGGAAGCGGACGCCGTGCTCGCGGTGCAGCTCGGTGAAGAGCTCGCCCAGCTCGGGGCCGAGGACGCCGTGCAGCGGGGTCGGCTCGGGTTCGATGACGGTGACCTCGGCGCCGTACTCGCGGGCCGCGGCGGCGACCTCCAGGCCGATCCAGCCGGCGCCCGCGATCACCAGGTGGCCGTTGTCCCGGCCCAGCGCGGTCAGGGCGCTCCTGAGGCGCTCGGCGTGCGCGAGGCGGCGCAGGTGGTGCACGCCCGCCAGGCCGGTGCCGGGGACGTCGAGACGGCGGGGTTCGGCGCCGGTCGCCAGCAGCAGCTTGTCGTAGCGGACGACGCTGCCGTCCTCGCCGAAGCGGACCGTGCGCGCGGCGCGGTCGATGGCGTCGACGGTCTGCTCCAGGTGGAGCTCGATGTCGTGGCGCGCGTACCAGGCGGGCTCGTGGACGAAGACGCTGTCGCGTTCCTCCTTGCCGAGCAGGTAGCCCTTGGACAGCGGGGGCCGCTCGTAGGGGTGGTCGCGCTCGTCGCAGATCAGTATCACCCGCCCGGTGAAGCCCTCCGCGCGGAGCGTCTCGGCCGCCTTCGCGCCGGCCAGGCCGCCTCCGACGATGACGAATGTCTGGTCCGCGTCCACCACTTGTCTGCCTCCTCGTCAGGTGCCGCCCCTGCGAGCGTCCCGCACGGAGCGTGATGCGGGAAGAGGGAGTGGCCCGATCAGGCCACGCTCGGTCACGTTCGGGGGCGCTCGCGTCACTCGGGTCGCTCGGCTCCCGCCAGTGTCACGGATGCCCCGTCAGACGGGCGTGAAGCGAGCGGGCGGAGGTGTCGGTGAGGGAGGCGATCTGGTCGACGATCACCCGTTTGCGGGCACGGTCGTCACCGGCCCGGTCGAACAGGGTGCGGAACTGGGGGTCCAGTCCGTCGGGGGCGCGGACGGTGAGCGCCTCGGCCAGTTCGGCGACGACGATCCGCTGGTCGGCGCGGAGCCGGGTCTGCTCGTCGCGCTGCATCACGTACCGGTCGGCGACCGCCTTGAGGACCGCGCACTCCATGCGGGTCCCGCGCGGGACGACCAGTTCGGCGCCGTACCGGGTGAGCCGGCCGCCCCCGTACTCCTGGCGCGTGGCGCCCTCGGCGGCCAGGCAGAAGCGGCCGATGAGCTGGCTGGTGGCGTCCTTCAGGCGGGCCTGGGCGACGGCCGAGCCGTCGTAGCCGTGCGGCCACCACTCCTGGTCCAGGAGCCGGTCGAGGGCGGCGGCGAGCTCCTCCGGGTCGGTGCCGGCCGGGACGTACCGGCCGATCGCGACCTCGAAGACCGCCTGCCGCTCGGGGTCGGCGAGCAGGCAGTTGGGGTCGATGTGGCCGGCGTGCAGGCCGTCCTCGACGTCGTGCACCGAGTAGGCCACGTCGTCGGACCAGTCCATGACCTGCGCCTCGAAGCAGGCGCGGGTCGCGGGGGCGCCCTCGCGGACCCAGTCGAAGACGGGCCGGTCGTCGTCGTAGACGCCGAACTTCGGCGAGGCCGGATCCGTGGGGTGGGCGCCGCGGGGCCAGGGGTACTTGGCGGCGGCGTCGAGGGCGGCGCGGGTGAGGTTCAGGCCGACGCTGACGGGATCGCCGCCGTCCGGGCCGGTGACGAACCGCTTGGGCTCGATGCGGGTGAGCAGGCGCAGCGACTGGGCGTTGCCCTCGAAGCCGCCGCAGTCGTGTGCGAACTCGTTCAGCGCCTCCTCGCCGTTGTGGCCGAAGGGCGGATGGCCCAGGTCGTGGGAGAGGCAGGCGGCCTCCACCAGATCCGGGTCGCAGCCGAGGGCGGCGCCGAGCTCCCGGCCGACCTGGGCGCATTCGAGGGAGTGGGTCAGGCGGGTGCGGGGGCTGGCGTCCCAGGCGGGGCCCCTGGTGCCCGGGGTGACCACCTGCGTCTTGCCGGCCAGGCGGCGCAGGGCCGCGGAGTGCAGCACGCGGGCGCGGTCGCGCTGGAAGGCGGTGCGGCCGGGGCGCTTGTCGGGCTCGGGGGCCCAGCGCTCCACTGACGCGGGGTCGTAGCCGGCGGGAGGTGCGGGTGCCATGGTCCGACAGTAAGCGGCGGGGGTGACAATCGGGTGCCTTCTCGTCCGCCGGGTTCCGGTTCCGGGCGGGCGGGTTCCCTCTTCGGCGAGTTCCGTCTTCGGTGAGTTCTGCCTTCGGTGAGTTCCGTCTTCGGTGAGTTCTGCCTTCGGTGAGTTCCGTCTTCGGTGAGTTCCGTCTTCGGTGAGTTCTGTTTCCGTTGCGCTCCGTCTTCGGTGAGTTCCGTCTCCGGTTGCGTTCAGTCTCCGGTGAGTTCCGTCTCCGGCTTTTCTCAGGCGGCGTCGCGCGCGCCGTCCGCTTCGCATGCCCGGTCGTACCGGTGCAGGATCAGGCGCGCCATCGCCGGGTGCGCCCCCAGGGGTTCCGCCGCCGTCCCGGGCGCCGCTCGCGCGCACTCCGTCGCGAAGCGGCCCGGGGCCGTGAAGTAGGACGCCACCGCTGTGCGGTGGCGGCCCCGGGCGGTCAGGGCCCGGACGGCGGTACGGACCGTGGGGGTCGCCGCGGAGGCGTACGCCGGGGTCACGGGGACGCCGAGGCGTTCGGCGAGGAGGCGGGCGGTGCGGCGGGTGTCGGCGGCCGAGTCGGGGTCCCGGGAGCCGGCCGCGGCCAGCACGACGGCGCTCGCCCGGCGTTCGGCCTCGTCCACGGGCGCGCGCCAGCCGGCCTCGACGAGCCGGGCGTACAGGGTCTCCACGAGCAGCGGGTGCGGGCCGAGCGGGGCGGCCACGCGCGCGCGTACCGGTGCTGCCGCCGCCATCTCGGGGATGTCCCGCTTGACGTGGTAACCACGGCCGAGCAGCAGCGGCACCAGGACCGCGTCCGTGTCACCGCGGGCGGCGAGGGTGGCGAGGGTGGCGGGGAGCAGGGGCTCGTTCAGTTCGATGTGGCCCAGGTGCACCGGCAGTGTGGGGCGCAGGTCGCGGACCCGGTCCAGGAGGGTGCGGACGGTGCTCAGGGCGCGCGGGTCGCGGCTGCCGTGCGCGACGAGGACCAGCGCGGGACGGGCGGGGTGGGGAGCGGGGTGGAGGGTGGGGTGGGTGCCGGTCCGGTCGGTCCGGTCGCCGGTTCGGCGGGTGCGGTGGCTGGTGCGGTGGCTGGTGCGGTGGCTGGTCCGGTTCATGGGGTGCGCCGTCATGCACCGATGGTGGCGGTGGGACGTTGCCTCCCCGTTGCGCGGGCGTGTCGGGGCTTTTCCGGCCGTTCACGGGGCGGGCGAGGGGGTGTGTGAGGCGCCACCGGGTGGGGCGCGGTGCGGTGATGGGGCGCGGGTGCGGTGATGGAGTGCTGTGCGGTGGTGGGTGCGGTGGGGCAGGTCACGTGTTGGGGAGCGAACCGTTCCGCCGGTCCCGGCGTCTGTGACGATCGGACGGCGGATCGGGGAGGGGGCGGTGCCATGCGCCGTGGGAGGATGCGCGGGCCGCGGCTGCCGCGCACCCGTGCGGGGCGGCGGCGGCTGGTGCAGGCGGTCGTGGCCTGCTGTGTGCTGGCGCTGCTCCCGGCGACCTGGCTGCGCCTGGTGACGGACGGCCGGCTGCACACCACCGCCGACGTGCCCCGCACCGAGGTCGCCGTCGTCTTCGGCGCCGGCCTGTGGGAGGGCGAGCCGTCGCCGTACCTGGCGCGCCGTCTGGACGCGGCGGCACAGCTGTATCGCGCGGGCCGCATCGAGGTGGTCCTCGTCACCGGCGACAACAGCCGCGACGACTACGACGAGCCGGACGCGATGCGCGCCTACCTGACCCGGCACGGCGTGCCCGCGGAGCGGATCGTCGGCGACTACGCGGGCTTCGACACCTGGGACTCCTGCGTCCGCGCGAAGAAGGTCTTCGGCGTGGACCGGGCGGTGCCGATCAGCCAGGGCTTCCACATCCGGCGGGCGGTGGCGCTGTGCCAGGAGGCGGGGGTGGCGTCGTACGGCGTCGGGGTCGACGACAGGCACGACGTCACCTGGTACTACGGCGGCGCGCGGGAGGTCCTGGCGGCGGGCAAGGCGCTGCTGGACGCGGTGTTCGAGCCGGACCCCACCTACCTCGGGCCGCGGGAGCCGGGCGTGGCGCGGGCGCTGGAGAGCGAGCGGTGACGGGCGCCTCACGGCGGGGTCCCGGCCGCGGGGAGGTCACCGTCCCGGTGGTGTAACAGGGAGCCGTCCGGGCACGTAACACGCCCGTCGGACGCTGGCGGCATGCAGAACTCCGCGCCGACGCCCACGCACTGCCCGTACTGCGCCCTGCAGTGCGGGATGAATCTGACGCCCGCCGCCGACGGGACGGTGGAGGTGAGCGAGCGCGCGGACTTCCCGGTGAACCGGGGGGCGCTGTGCGGCAAGGGGCGTACGGCGCCGCAGGTGCTCTCGTCGCGGGTGCGGCTGACCTCTCCGCTGGTGCGGTCCGGGGACGGCGCGCTGGTGCCCGCCTCCTGGGAGGAGGCGCTGGACCGGGTCGCGGCGGGCCTCACGCGCGCGCGTGCCGGGCACGGGCCGGACGCGGTCGGCGTGTTCGGCGGGGGCGGGCTGACCAACGAGAAGGCGTACGCGCTGGGCAAGTTCGCGCGGGTGGTGCTCGGCACCTCGCAGATCGACTACAACGGCCGGTTCTGCATGTCGTCGGCGGCGGCGGCCGGCACGAAGGCGTTCGGGCTCGACCGGGGGCTGCCGTTCCCGCTGGAGGACATCCCGAGGACGGGCTGCGTGATCCTCGTCGGGTCCAACCTGGCGGAGACCATGCCGCCCGCGCTGCGGTACTTCAGCGAGCTCCGTGCCAACGGCGGCACTCTGATCGTCGTCGATCCGCGCCGCACGAAGACCGCCGAGCAGGCCGATCTGCACCTGGCGCCCCGGCCGGGGACCGACCTGGCGCTGGCGCTGGGCCTGCTGCACCTGGTGGTGGCCGAGGGGCGGGTGGACGAGGCGTACGTGCGCGAGCGCACGGTGGGCTGGGAGGAGGCGCGGGCGGCGGCGATGGCGCACTGGCCGGAGTACGTGGAGCGGATCACGGGGGTGTCCGTTCCGCAGCTGCGGGAGGCGGTACGGCTGTTCTGCGCGCCGGAGGCGGCCATGGTGCTCACCGCGCGCGGGCCCGAGCAGCAGTCCAAGGGCACGGACACGGTGGGCGCGTGGATCAACCTGTGCCTGGCGACCGGGCGGGCCGGGCGGCCCCTGTCGGGGTACGGCTGCCTGACCGGGCAGGGCAACGGGCAGGGCGGGCGCGAACACGGGCAGAAGGCCGACCAGTTGCCCGGCTACCGCAAGCTGACCGATCCGGCGGCGCGGCGGCACGTGGCCGGGGTGTGGGGGGTGGACCCGGACAGCCTGCCGGGGCCGGGCCGCAGCGCCTACGAGCTGCTCGACGCCCTCGGCACCGACATCCGCGCGCTGCTGCTGATGGGCTCCAACCCGGTGGTGTCGGCGCCGCGCGCCGCGCACGTGGAGGAGCGGATCCGGTCGCTGGACTTCCTCGCCGTGTGCGACGTCGTCCTGTCGGAGACGGCGGCGCTCGCGGACGTCGTACTGCCGGTGACCCAGTGGGCGGAGGAGACCGGGACCACGACCAGCCTGGAGGGCCGGGTGCTGCTGCGACGGCGGGCCGTCACGCCGCCGGACGGGGTCCGCAGCGACTTGGAGGTGCTGCACGAACTGGCCGGCCGCCTCGGCGTGGAGAAGGGCTTCCCGGCCGACCCGGAGGAGGTCTTCGAGGAACTGCGCCGGGCGAGCGCGGGCGGCCCCGCCGACTACTCCGGGATCACCTATCGCAGGCTGGCGGAGGAGAACGGGGTGTTCTGGCCGTGCCCGGCGGCACCGTCGGCGGACGGGGACGGGGACGGGGCCGGAGACGGAGGCGGGGACAGGGACGGAGGCGAGGACAGGGACGGAGGCGAGGACGGGGACGGGGGCAGGGGCAGGATCAGGGGCGAGGGCGCCGGACTCGGCGCGGCGCTCGCGGAGGCCGACGGTGAGGACGCCGGGCTCGACGTGACCCCGGACGACCCGAGCCGCGAGGACACCGGACTCGACACGCCCCCGGACGATCCGGCCCGCAAAGACACCGGACTCGGCGCGGTCCTGGACGCCCCGGCCCGCAAAGACACCGGACTCGGCGCGGTCCTGGACGCCCCGGCCCGCAAAGACACCGGACTCGACACGCCCCCGGACGATCCGGCCCGCGAGGGCGCCGTCGAGGCCGTGCACCCGGGTACGCCCCGGCTCTTCCTCGACCGGTTCGCCACCGAGGACGGCCGGGCCCGGTTCGTGCCCGTCGCGCACCGGCCGGCCGCGGAGGAGCCGGACGACGAGTACCCGCTGCTGCTGACCACCGGGCGGGTGGTGGCGCAGTACCAGTCCGGCGCCCAGACCCGGCGGGTGGCCGAGCTGAACGCCGCCGCGCCCGGCCCGTTCGTGGAGCTGCACCCGCGGCTGGCGGCCCGGCTGGGCGCGGCCGAGGGCGACCCGGTGGCCGTGGTGTCCCGGCGCGGCCGGGCCGTGGCGCCCGCGCGGATCACCGGGGCCATCCGCCCCGACACCGTCTTCATGCCCTTCCACTGGCCGGGCGAGGGCCGTGCCAACACCCTCACCAACCCGGCGCTGGACCCGACCTCGCGGATGCCGGAGTTCAAGACGTGCGCGGTGCGGGTGGAGGCGGTCGAGCCGTAGGCCGTGCGGAAGGCGGAGGGCCGGCGGCTCATCCGGGCCGCCACTCCCCGCCCGCGATCGGCGTGCCCCGGGCCCGCAGCCGGGCGGCGACGGCCGGGGCTGCGACGTACACCCAGGCGCGTACGGCCGCGCCGTCGCGTTCGCGGGTCACCTCGCGGGCGACGCGGTCGTAGAGGTTGCGCGGGTCGCCCGGCGTGCAGCCCTCCAGCCGGTCCAGGGCCGCGAGCAGCCCGGCGTACTCCTCCGGGCGGGCGGTGACGAGGTCGCCGCGGACCGGGCCGGCGCCGGGCTCCTCCACGGCGTAGGGATAGCCGGGCCCCTCGTACAGCACCGCGCCCGTGAGCCGCGCGGGTTCCTCGGCGCGGGTGCGGCCGCGCAGGAACAGCGCGTGGCAGGGCCCGCCGGGGCGGAGCGTGCCGTAGACGAAGAACGGGAGTTCCAGCGCTTCCACGACGCGATTGTCCCCCCGTCCTCTCCTCCATCCTCTCCCCATCCTCCCCCTCACGATCTCCCCCGACCTCCACAGGAACGCTATGGACATGACATGTCATGGCTCCGTAAAACTGAGCCACCATCAGCGCCGCCCCCTCCCCAAGGAGACCGATGAGCCGGATACGGCACGTCCTCGGCTCCCGTCCGGCCCTGGCCGGCACGGCAGCCGCCACCGCGATCCTCCTCGCCGCCGCCCTCGCCCCCACTGCCGCCGCGGCGGACCGGCCCACCCGTGCCGACGCGATCGCGGACGCCGCGGCGGCCGTGGAGGACCACGCGGAGAGCCTGGGGCTGACGCCCGGTCAGCGGACCGTGGTCCGGGACGTGGTGGTCGACCCGGACGGCGCCCAGCACGTCCGTTACGACCGCACCTACCGCGGACTCCCCGTCCTCGGCGGCGACTTCGTGGTCCACCTGGCGCCCGGCGGCGGCTACCGCGGCGCCGACCGCGCGACCGAGGCGCCGGTCTCCCTGCCGTCGGTCACCCCCGCGCTGCCCGCGCCGAAGGCCGCCTACCTCGCCTCGCGCGTCCTGCGGGCGGCCAACCCGGGCCGGGCGCTGAGCCGGCTGACGGCCCGGCCCCGGCTGGTGGTCGACGCCCTGCACGGCGCCCCGAAGCTGGCCTGGCGCACGGACGCCGTGGCGCTGGACGCCCGGGGCAACCCGGTCGCGCACACGGTGCTGACCGACGCCCGCTCCGGAGCGCGGATCGACGCCTGGGAGCGGATCGCGTCGGTGTCGGGCGAGGGCCGGTCGCTGTACGGCGGCACGGTGCCGCTGGAGACGACGGCGGCCGGGTCGTCGTACCGGCTCGAGGACCCGACGCGCGGGAACACGTACACCGGGGACGCGGCGGGCCGGACCGACCTGTGCGTGCTCGGGATCTGCCTCGGCCGCGCGCCCTCGACGGTGTTCACCGACGCCGACAACCACTGGGGCACGGGCACGGCGGCCGACCGGGCGTCGGCGGCGGTGGACGCGCAGTACGGCACCGACGTCACCTGGGACTACTTCGAGGACGTCCACGGGCGCCGCGGCATCGCCGGTGACGGCAAGGGCTCGTACAACCGGGTGCACTACGGCAGCGGTTACAACAACGCCTTCTGGGACGACGGCTGCTTCTGCATGACGTACGGCGACGGGGACGGGACGACGTTCGGCCCGCTGGTGTCGCTGGACGTCGCCGGGCACGAGATGGCACACGGGGTGACGCAGTCGACGGCGGCGCTGGCGTACTCCGGGGAGTCCGGCGGGCTGAACGAGGCGACAAGCGACATCTTCGGCACGCTGGTGGAGTTCCACGCGGCCAGCTCCGCCGACCCCGGCGACTGGCTGATCGGCGAGAAGGTCGTCCGCCCCGGCTTCGGCCGGGACGCCCTGCGCCGCATGGACCGGCCGTCCGAGGACGGCAAGTCGGCCGACTGCTGGAGCGGTTCGGTGGGCGACCTCGACGTGCACTACTCGTCCGGCGTCGCCAACCACTTCGCCTACCTGCTCGCCGAGGGCAGCGGCACCAGGACCGTCGGCGGCGTCCGCCACTCCTCCACCACTTGCGACGGGTCGGCGGTGACCGGCATCGGCCGGGACGGGCTCGGCCGGATCTGGTACCGGGCGCTCACCGTCTACATGACCTCCTCCACCGACTACGCGGGCGCCCGGACGGCGACGCTGAACGCCGCCCGGGACCTGTACGGCGCGGACAGCGCCGAGCGGGCCGCGGTGGCGGCGGCGTGGAGCGCGGTGAACGTCGGATAGTGGACGCCGGGCAGTACGCCCGCCGGGGCCGGCGCTCCGTCACGGGCGCCTGCCCCGGCCCGCCTGCCCCGGCCCGCCTGCCCCGGCCCGCCGGTCACGCCCCGTCGTACGGCCGCCGCTCCTTCGCCTCCCGCAGCGCCGTCCCCCACCACACCAGCTGGTCGAGCATCACCTTCGCCGCCGCGTCCGGGCCCGAGGGGTCCTTGAGGCGGCCGTCGTCGTCGAAGGACGCGCCCGCGTTGTGGAAGGAGACGGTGTCGCGGATGGTGACGGCGTGGAGTTCGGCGAAGACCTGGCGCAGGTGCTCCGCGGCGCGCAGACCACCGGCCAGACCGCCGTAGGAGACCAGCGCGACGGGCTTGGCGCGCCACTCGGTGTAGTGCCAGTCGATGAGGTTCTTCAGGCCCGCCGGGAACGAGTGGTTGTACTCGGGCGTGAGGACGACGAACGCGTCGGCGCGGGCCAGCTTCGGAGTGACCTCCGCGAGCGCGGCCCTCGCCTCCGGCGCCGGGGCGAAGGTCGTGGGCAGGTCCACCTCCGCGACGTCGACGACCTCGGGGATCAGGTCCTCGCGGTCGCGGAGCCGGCCGAGCAGCCAGTCGGCGACGACGGGGCCGAAGCGGCCGTGGCGGTTGCTGCCGACGATCAGGGCCACGCGGAGCGGTGCGGTCACGGTGTTCTCGGGGGACAGGGTGCTTGTGGTGTTCATGCCTCACACCCTCGGACCTCAACCTTGGTTGAGGTCAAGTGGTGAACCGGGGCAGGCCGTCACGGATTTCCGGTCACCCGTTCACACGCGCGCCCTGCGCCCTTCGGGTTCTCTTCCGCGGACCGCCCACAAGGCACCCGCCCCGCCCCGGTGACCTGCCGAAACGGCGCCGGGGCAAGGCATGGGCCGGGCCGGGCCGCCACCCGTTCACCTCATTTCTGACGCACCCTCAGGAAGCGGACCGGGGCCGGTGCCACTTACCTCGAAGGGACAGGGGCCACCGAGACGCTCAAGGAGCATCGATGCGACGTACCGCCCGCCTGCTGACCGGTACCGCGCTCGCCGTCGCCGCCGCGGGCCTGGTCGCCGCGCCCGCGTACGGGGACGAGGGCGGGGGCGGAGGCAGGGGCGGGAGCGGAGACCTGAAGGTGTATCCGTCTTCGGTGGTGCCGGGCGGCCGGGCGACGGTGAACACGGCGGCGTGCGGTGACGGCGGCACGGCGGCGGGGGACGCCAGCGCGGTGGGCGCCGGCGCCTTCACGCTGGCGCCGAGCGCGCACGACGGCGAGGCGATCGGGGAGTTCCGGGTGCCGCCGAGCGCGCAGCCGGGGACGTACGAGATCGCCGCCACGTGCGCCGAGGGCGGCCGGCGGGTGACGGGCGACCTGGTGGTCACGCTGACGTCCCCGGGCGCGCAGGTGCATCCCCGGGGAAGCGTGAAGACGGGGGTCGGCGGCGCGTTGGGCCCCGACCCCGTACGGACCGCGGCCGGCGTGGCGGCACTCGCCGTCGCCGCCGCGGGCGGTACCTGGCTCCTGCATCGCCGGGCGAGAGGCGACGGGATCTGACGGACACCCTCCGCTGTCCGTCCGCCGGTACCGCACTCCCCTCCCCCTCCGGGTCCGACCGCCCCTCGCGGCCCGGAGGGGGTCCGGGGCCCGAGGCCCGAAGGGCCCGCGACGGCCCGATGAACACGAGGAGGCCAGGAGGTCCGAGAGGCCCGGGAGCCCGGGGATCCGGGGCCCGGAAGCCCGGAGCCCGGAAGCCCGGAGCCCGGGAGCCCGGGAGCCCGGGAGCCCGAAGAGAAGGGGGCGTCATGCGCAGGGTCGGCAACACCGCCATAGCGGCCGTCACCGCGACCGCCCTCTGCGCCGGCGCGTGGCTGCTGGCCAGCGGCGCCGAGAGCCACCCGCCCCCGCAGCCGTCGGCCGCCCAGGCCGGCACCGG
Source organism: Streptomyces sp. NPDC006134 (assembly GCF_040628835.1). Lineage (NCBI taxonomy): Bacteria > Bacillati > Actinomycetota > Actinomycetes > Kitasatosporales > Streptomycetaceae > Streptomyces > Streptomyces sp. NPDC006134. The sequence continues at coordinate 159,523 of NZ_JBEXTV010000001.1, forward strand.
GACGACCGGCGAGGCGGGGACCGGAGGGACCGGCGAGGCGGGGACCGGGGGGACCGGGACGGCCGGTGAGACGGGCGCCGGGACGACCGGCGGGCCCGGTGCCGGACGGACCGGCGAACCCCCGGCCGCGACGGCGCTGCCGCCCTCCCCGCCCGACCGCATCCGCATCCCGGCGATCCGCGTAGACGCCCCGCTGACGGGCCTGGGCCTGACCCGCACCGGCAGCCTGGAGGTGCCGCCCGCCGGGAAGAAGAACCTCGCCGGGTGGTACGAGGCCGGCACCACGCCCGGCGAGACGGGCACCGCGATCGTCGCCGGGCACGTCGACAACGCCGACGGTCCCGCCGTGTTCTACCGCCTCGGCGCCCTGCGCAAGGGCAGCCGGATCGAGGTGGACCGGCGCGACGGCGGCGTGGCGGTGTTCACCGTGGACGCGGTCGAGGTGTACGACGCGCGGGACTTCCCCGACGAGAAGGTCTACGGGGCGGCGCGGCGGCCCGAACTGCGGGTGATCACGTGCGGCGGCGGCTGGTCACGCGCCACCGGCTACCAGGGGAACGTCGTCGTCTTCGCCCATCTGACGGGCAGCCGCTGAGCCCGGCGGACCGCGGGAACCGCCGGGTCCCCGGCGCCGCCGGCCGCCTCGCGGCGGGCGTCCCGGCCGGCCGCGGAACGCCTCTCACCCGACGATGGCGACCGGTGCGTCCCAGGCGTTGCGGTCGACGGTGATGGTGTATCCGCCGCGCGTCTCCTCGCTGTTGACCATTGACCATGTACTGGTGGCCACGGCTGTGGTCGGTGTACAGCATGGGGTCCCAGGGCCAGTCCGCGGTGGTGGTGTCCTTCTTGTCCCACAGTGCGTACCAGAGGTTGCCCGGCAGGTTCGTCCGGTCCGTGGCCGTGGAACTGGTGCGCCTGCCGGGGCCGACGCGTGCGGTGGCACACCGGGGGTGTGGTCGCACCGCTCCGCGGCTCGTACCGGCGCGCTGTGGCTTTTGCGTGCGGAGCGCTGCGCGCTGCGCGCTCTCTCCAAGGCCCTCGCGCCGGAGCGGGACGCGCCGGTCCGCGCCCGCCGCGGCTGCGCGGTTCTCACGGCTGCCACCATCTGGCCTTGTAGATGCCCCCGTGGGTGCCACCGCCGAGGGTGTGGGCGGACACGGAACCGTTGTCCACACGCACGGACCGGGTCCACCAGGTCTTCTCCAGTCCGCCATCTGGGGCGGTGAGGGCGACGGCACGGCCGACGTTGCTCACGGCCTTGACGTTCCCGAGCGTTCCGGGGCAGGAGGAGGTGAGGTACGGCGCGAACTGCCGGCGGGACTTGGAGTACTGCAACAGCCCGGCGGTGGTCGAGACCCAGAACAGGTCCGGCTCACCCGCCACGGCGTTGAGGTCGTGACCGCCCGGGGTCTTCCCGGGGAGCAGCTCGGGCAGGTCGATCGCGTAGGACTGCACGAGGGTCTGCCCGGCCGCCGTTCCGCTGAGGGAGTAGGCGACCAGCTGCCGCGCGCCGACGGCCCAGAGCAGCCCCGAGGCGGTGTCCCAGTGCACTCCGTGGGCGGAGGCGAGCGGGACGCTGGTGAACGCGGTGGAGCCCGGGGACTGCGAGGCCGCGTACAGGCGGACGGCGTCGCCCCCGCTGACGGCCACCGCGACGTTGCCGTTGGGGAGCAGCTCGATGCTGTGCGGGTTGAGATCGTCCGTACCGGGCACGTCCGCCACCTGGGCGGCCCAGTGCCGCCTTTTGCCGGGGTATTCGACGACGGCGGCGAAGCCGAAGGACGCGGTGGTGAGGAGGTAGGGCTTCCCCTGCCAGGTGCGGGACTTGACCTCGCTGACATACGTCCAGCTGCGGCCCGGGTTCAGGTCGGCGTACCGGCTGTCGCCCTCGGGGGTGAACTCCCAGCGGACCGGGGCGGGGTCCGTGGACGGGTTCCACGCGGTCGTCCCGGAATCGAGCAGAAGCACCCGGCGCGCCTTCTGGTCACCCACGAGCAGGGGCGGCAGTTCCGCCGCGGCCGCGTCGCCGGAGCCCACGGCGTGCACGGCCGCGGTCGCGCCGATCCCGAGGGCCCCGAGCAGGACGGCGCGGCGGGTCGGTGTGGCGAGAGCGCGCATCAGTCGACGGTTCCGGTGTGCGTGCCGCCGTCGGACAGCGCGGCGGCACAGCCGCCGAAGGCGCCCCAGCCGGACGGGCCAGGGGCGCCGCCGGCGCCCGGGGGCGCGGTGACGGCCGCAGGACCGGTGGGGCGGGAAGGGCTGAGGGTCTTCACGAAGGGCTCGCTTTCCGGGAAGGGGATATGGCATGGGCATGCCATGCGATGGCGTTCTCGGGCAGGCGGAACGAGGGGTGTCCAGTGACCGGAGCGGGGACCGGCCGGGAGCCGGGCCGCATTCCGGTCCGATCCGACCCGGTCCGCATTCCGACCCGGTCCGCATTCCGACCCGGTCCGCATTCCGACCCGGTCCGCATTCCGATCCGGTCCGGCTCGCGGTCCGGTCCGGCTCGCGGTCCGGTCCGGTCCGGCCGCTGTTCCGCTGGAGACAGTCTTCGTCATGGAGCCGGGCGCGAGAAGAGTCCGGCGGTGGCTCGAAAAGGCCATGTCCCCATCAGGACAGGGCCTGCCGCAGCCAGGCTGCGGCGCCACGGCCCGGTCTCCGGCCCCGGGCCTCCGCCCTCGCCTTCGCGGTCGGGCCGTGGGCGGAGCGCGGCCCTCTAGGCCAGCCACTGCTCGTACGCCAGGTTCGCCACCAGCGCGAACACGACCGTCAGCAGCACGATCCGGACGAAGCGGCTGCCCTTCTTCAGCGCCGTGCGGGCGCCCAGCGTGCCGCCCGCGAGGTTGAAGATGGCCATCAGCGCGGCCAGTTGCCACAGCACCGCGCCCTGCCAGGCGAACATCGCGAGCGCGCCCGCGTTGGTGCAGCAGTTGACGATCTTGGCGGTGGCGGAGGCGGTGACCAGGTCGAGGTGGAGCAGGGCGGTGAGCGCCAGGACGAGGAACGTGCCGGTGCCGGGGCCGATGAAACCGTCGTAGAAGCCGATGCCGAGGCCGGCCAGGCCGATCGCGGCGAGGATCTGGCGGCGGGTGGCCGGGCCGCCCGCGGGGGCCGTGCCGAAGGCGGGGCGCAGGATCACGAAGGCCGCGACCCCGAGCAGTACCACCATGATCACCGGCTTGAGGACGTCCGTGCTCATGCCGGCTGCGAAGAACGCCCCGGCCGACGAACCGGCCAGCGCGGCCAGGCCGATCCGTACGGCGGTGCGGACGTCCACCGGGGCCTTGCGCGCGTAGGTCACCGCCGCGCCCGTGGTGCCGACGATGGCGACCGCCTTGTTGGTGCCGAGCGCGTGCGCGGCCGGGGTGCCCGCGGGCAGGCCGAGGAGGAGGACCGGCAGCAGCAGGAGTCCGCCGCCGCCGACCACGGCGTCGATCCAGCCGGCCGCGAGGGCCGCGAGACACAGGAGGACCACCATGGTCAGCGATATGTCGGGCATGATCGCGACCCTATGGAGCGGACGCGGGGAGCGTCCATCGGCCTGAGGGTCTTCTGAGGTTCGGGGCGCGGGGCGCGGCCGGAGACCCGGCGGCGCCCCCTCACACCCACCCCCCTCCCCCGCTGAGGGCAGCGTTCCCCCCGGGAAACAGACGTGATGCCGCCGGGTAACACCGGCGCCGCACGCTCGGTGCCATGACCTCGACTACGCGTGTGGTGGTGATCGGCGCCGGCCTCGCGGGCGTGACGCTCGCCCGGCGGCTCGGTGAGCTCGGCACGCCCGCGCTGCTGATCGGCGACGAGGAGCACCCCCCTTACAACCGGGTGCTGCTCGCCGAGGTGCTGGCCGGACGCTACGGCCCCGAGGTGATCACGCTTCCGGCGCCCGCGGAGCCGGTCCGCGCCCGGGTGACCGGGATCGACCGGGCCGCGCGGACCGTCACCTGCGCCGACGGCTCCCGGATCGCCTACGGCACGCTGGTGCTCGCCACCGGCTCCAACCCCGTGCTGCCGCCGCTGCGGGGCCTGTTCACCCCGGACCGCGAGCTGCCCGAGGGCGTGCACGCGTTCCGCACCCTGGACGACTGCCTGGGCCTGTCGAAGGCGGTACGGCCGGGGGTGCGGGCGGTCGTCATCGGCGGCGGGCTCCTCGGGGTGTCCGCCGCCCGCGCGCTGGCCGTGCGGGGCGCGCAGGTCGTCCTCGCCCAGCAGGCCGAGCGCCTGATGGAACGCCAGCTCGACCCGGTCGCCTCGCGGCTGGTGCGGCGCCATCTGTCCGGCCTCGGCGTCGAGGTGCACACCGAGTGCCGGGTGCGGGACGTGCGCTGCGCGGGCGGGGCGGTGCGCTCGGTGGAGCTGGCCGACGGGTACGCCCTCGACGCCGACCTGGTGGTCCTGGCCTGCGGGGTCCGCCCGCGCGTGGGGCTCGCCCGGGACGCGGGGCTCGCCGTCCGCCAGGGCGTCCTCGTCGACGACGAGCTGCGTACGTCCGATCCGCACATCCACGCCGTCGGCGACTGCGCCCAGCACGCGGGCACGCTGTACGGGCTCGCCGCCCCCGCGCTCGAACAGGCCGGCGTCCTGGCCGAGCTGCTGGCCGGGAACACCGCCGCCCGCTACACCGGCACCCGCTCCCTGACCCGGCTCACCCTGACCGGACACGCCGGCACCGGCAGCCCCACCGACGGACCGACCGGCACCGGACCGACCGGCACCGGACCGACCGGCACCGGGTACACCGGCACCGAACCCGGCGGCTCCGGACCGACCGGCACCGGGTACGCCGGCACCGAACCCGGCGGCTCCGGACCGACCGGCACCGGCACCACCGCCGACCCCACCGGCACCGCACCCGCCGGTTTCCTCGACCTCGCCGCGTTCGGCGAGACCGACGCCCGCCCCGGCGACGACGTCGTGCAGCTCACCGACGCCACGCGCGGCACCTACCGCAAGGTCGTCGTCCGCGACGACCGCCTGGTCGGCGGGGTCCTCGTCGGCGAACTCGGCACCGTGGGCGCGCTCGCCCGCGCCTGGGAGGGAGCGGAACCGCTCCCCGACGACGGCCCCCTGCTCCACCTGCTCACCAACGACGGAGGCTCCTGATGACCGCCACCCCGGGGGGCACCCCCACGATCGTGCTCGTCGGCCACGGCATGGTCGGCCAGCGCTTCCTCGAAGCGCTCGCCGAGCGCGGCCTGACCGCCACGCACCGCGTGGTCGTGCTGTGCGAGGAGCCGCGCCCCGCCTACGACCGCGTACAGCTCACCTCGTACTTCTCGGGCCGCACGCCCGAGGACCTCTCCCTGGCCGACCCGGCCTTCCTCGCGGAGCACGGCATCGAGCTGCACGTCGGCGACCCGGCGGTGGCCGTCGACCGCGAGGCGCGGAAGGTGACGGCCCGCTCGGGCCTGGTCGTCGGCTACGACGTCCTCGTCCTGGCCACCGGCTCCTACCCCTTCGTCCCGCCGGTCCCGGGCAAGGACGCCGCCGGCTGCTTCGTCTACCGCACGATCGAGGACCTGCTCGCCATCGAGGAGTACGCAAAGACGCGGGCGGCGACGGGCGCGGTGGTCGGCGGCGGACTCCTCGGCCTGGAGGCCGCCGGTGCCCTCAAGGGCCTGGGACTGGACACGCACATCGTGGAGTTCGCGCCGCGCCTGATGCCGGTGCAGGTCGACGAGGGCGGCGGCGCGGCCCTGCTGCGCACCATCGAGGAGATGGGCCTGACCGTCCACACCGGCACCGGCACGCAGGAGGTCGTGACCGGCCCGGACGGCTCGGTCACCGGCATGAAGCTGTCCGACGGCGGCGAACTGGCCGTGGACATGGTGGTGTTCTCCGCCGGTGTCCGCCCCCGCGACCAGCTCGCCCGCGACTGCGGCCTGGCCGTCGGCGAGCGCGGCGGCGTCACCGTCGACGAGCGGTGCCGCAGCGTCACCGACCCGCACGTGTTCGCGATCGGCGAGTGCGCGCTGGCGGCGGACGGCCGGGTGTACGGCCTGGTCGCCCCCGGCTACGAGCAGGCCGAGACGGCCGCCGCGACGATCGCCGCCGAGGAGGCCGCCTTCACCGGCGCCGACCTGTCCACCAAGCTCAAACTCCTCGGCGTGGACGTGGCGTCCTTCGGCGACGCCCACGGCACCACCGAGGACTGCCTCGACGTCGTCTACTCCGACTCCCGCGCGGGCCTGTACAAGAAGCTGGTCGTCGGCCGCGACGGCACGCTGCTGGGCGGCATCCTGATCGGCGACGCGGAGGCGTACGGCACCCTGCGCGCGCTGACCGGCTCCGTCCCGCCCGTCTCCCCCGAGTCCCTGGTCCTGCCCGCCACCGCCGGCGGCCCGGCCCAGCTCGGCCCCTCCGCCCTCCCCGACGAGGCGGTCGTCTGCTCCTGCCACAACGTCACCAAGGGCACCATCCGCGGCGCGGTCACCGACCACGCGTGCACCACCGTCCCCGAGGTGAAGAAGTGCACCCGGGCGGGCACGGGCTGCGGCAGCTGCGTCAAGGTGCTGGGCCAGCTCGTCACCGCCGAGCTGGAGGCGAGCGGCGTCGAGGTCGACAAGGGCCTGTGCGGCTGCTTCGCGCAGACCCGCGAGGAGCTGTACGAGATCGTCCTCGCCCTGCGCCTGACCTCCTACCGGGAGCTGCTGGACCGCTACGGCCGCGAGGGCGCCCGCGGCGGCGAGGGCTGCGAGACCTGCAAGCCGGCCGTCGCCTCGATCATCGCCTCCCTCGCCCCCGCGATCGGCGCGAGCGGCTACGTCCTGGACGGCGAGCAGGCGGCCCTTCAGGACACCAACGACCACTTCCTCGCCAACCTCCAGAAGAACGGCTCGTACTCGGTCGTCCCCCGCATCCCCGGCGGCGAGATCGCCCCGGAGAAGCTCATCGTGATCGGCGAGATCGCCCGCGACTTCGGCCTCTACACGAAGATCACCGGCGGCCAGCGCATCGACATGTTCGGCGCCCGCGTCGAACAGCTCCCCCTGATCTGGGCCCGCCTGGTCGACGCCGGCTTCGAGTCCGGCCACGCCTACGGCAAGGCGCTGCGCACGGTGAAGTCCTGCGTGGGGCAGACCTGGTGCCGCTACGGCGTCCAGGACTCCGTCCGCATGGCGATCGACCTGGAGCTGCGCTACCGGGGCCTGAGGGCGCCGCACAAGCTGAAGTCCGCCGTCTCCGGCTGCGCCCGCGAGTGCGCCGAGGCCCAGTCGAAGGACTTCGGCGTGATCGCCACGGCCAACGGCTGGAACCTGTACGTCGGCGGCAACGGCGGCGCCACCCCGCGCCACGCCGACCTGCTCGCGCAGGACCTCTCCGACGCCGAACTGGTCCGCCTGATCGACCGGTTCCTGATGTTCTACATCCGCACCGCCGACCGCCTGGAGCGCACCTCCACCTGGCTGGAGCGCATCCCCGGCGGCCTGGACCACGTACGGGACGTCGTCGTGCACGACTCGCTCGGCATCTGCGACGAGCTGGAGTCCCTGATGGCGGCCCACGTGGCCCACTACCGCGACGAGTGGGCCCAGACCGTCAACGACCCCGACAAGCTCGCCCGGTTCGTGTCCTTCGTCAACGCGCCGGACACGCCCGACCCGGTGGTCTCCTTCGTCCCCGAACGCGACCAGATCAAGCCCGACCTGCCGCTGCTGTCCCTCGGCGTACGGCCCGCCGAGGACGTCCTGGAAGGAAGCGCCCCGCGATGACCCTGGCCCCCGAGACGACCGATCTCAAGGTCCGGCTGCGCCTTGCCGACGGCTGGTTCACGGCCTGCGACCTGAGCGCCCTGCTCCCCGGCCGCGGGGTGGCGGCCCTGCTGCCCGACGGCCGCCAGGCGGCCCTGTTCCGCGACCGGAACGGCACGCTCTACGCCCTCGACAACCGCGACCCGTTCACCGGCGCGGCGGTCCTCTCCCGCGGCCTGACCGGCACCCACCAGGGCCGCCCGTTCGTTGCCTCCCCACTGCTCAAGCAACGCTTCGACCTGACCACCGGGCAGTGCCTGGACGACGAGACGGTACGGGTGGCGACGTACGAGGTACGCGCCTCGTAGCGACGCCGCCGCACCGCGAGACGCCGCCTCCCTGCGAGACACCAGCGAACCGCGATACGCCGCCGCACTGTGAGACACCACCGCATCGCGAGACACCACCGAAAATTATTGACCGATCGTTTCAGATACCCCTAGGCTGCTCCGCGTGGCCAGGACCAAGGAATTCGACCCGGACGCCGCGCTGCAGTCAGCCCTGGAGCTGTTCTGGCGGCGCGGCTACGAGGCGACGTCGATGTCCGACCTCGTCGAGCACCTCGGCATCGGGCGCGCCAGCCTCTACGCGACCTTCGGCAACAAGCGCGAGCTGTACCTGAAGGCGCTGGAGCGGTACCAGCAGACGCACGGCCCGCAGGTGCTGCGGGAGCTGTCGCAGCCCGGACCCGCCCTGCCCGCCGTACGGCGGGCCGTGCGGCGCTTCGCCGCCGAGGCGGCGGCCGAGCCGAGCCGCACGTCCGGCTGTTTCGTCACCAACACGGCCTCCGAACTGGCACCGCACGACCCGGCCGTCGCCCGCCGCGTCCAGCAGAGCTGGGACAGCGTCGAGACGCTGCTGCACTCGGCCCTGGTCCGCGCCCAGGCACAGGGCGAGCTGCCCGAGGACCGCGATCCGCTCGCCCTGGCCCGGATGCTGCTGGTCCTGATGCAGGGCCTGCGGGTCGTCGGCAAGGCGTCGGCGGACCCGGCGCGGGTGCGGGACGCGGCGGAGCAGGCCCTGGCGCTGCTCGACTGAAGCCACGGCACCTCACGGGCGTTTTTCGCGCCCTCATACTGAACCGTTCGGTCAAGAATAGGGGAGATCATGACCAGCCGCTTCACCGACAGGACCGCCCTCGTCACCGGCGCCGGCTCCGGCATCGGCCGGGCCGTCGCCCGCGCGCTCGCCGCCGAGGGGGCGAACGTCGTCGTCGCCGGGCGGCGGCGCGAGCCGCTCGACGAGACCGTGGCCCTCATCGAGGCGGCGGGCGGCAAGGCGCTCGCCGTCACCGCCGACGTCAGCCGCTCCGACGACATGGAGGCGCTCGTCGCCACCGCCGTGGACCGCTTCGGCTCGCTCGACGTGGCGGTGAACAACGCGGGCGTCTTCGAGGGCGGCGGACCGGTCGCGGACGTCGACGAGGACGCCTGGCGCCGGATGTTCGACACCAACGTGACCGGCGTGTTCCTCGCCCTGCGGGCCGAGGTGCGCCGGATGCGCACCCAGCCCGGCGGCGGCGCCATCGTCAACATCGCCTCCAACCTCGGCGCGCACCGGCGCCTGCCCGGGGCCACCGCCTATGTCGCCGGCAAGGCGGCCGTGTCCGCCCTGACCCGGGGCGCGGCCCTGGACCACATCGCGGACGGCGTCCGCATCAACGCGGTCAGCCCGGGCCCGACCGAGACCACCATGTCGCTCATGCCCGGCGAGACGGAGGCCGACCGCGCCGAGCGCATGCGGACCGAGGCCCCGCTGGGCCGGGCCTCCACGCTCGACGAGGTGGCCGCGGCGGTCCTCTACCTGGCGTCGGACGACGCGGCGTCGGTCGTGGGCGCGGACCTGGTGGTGGACGGCGGCGCGGCGGCCTGACCGCCGCGCGCCTGGAGGCACGGGGCCGTCACGACCGGAACGGCCCCTTCACCTCGTAGGTGATCCCGCCCGACGAACTCCCGCTCGTCCCCCGCTGGCTGGAGAAGTACAGCCGGGTGCCGTCCGGGGAGAACGCCGGGCCGGTGATCTCCGACCCCGACTGGCCGTCGATCCGCAGGAAGGGGGCGACCGCGTCGTCCGGGGTGATCACGCAGATCTCCATGTTCCCGCCGTCCTCGGCCACGAACAGATCGCCGGAGGCGGACCCGGTGACGTTGTCGACCCCCGACAGCGGGGCCGCGCCGGACGGCACCAGGGAGTCGTCGTAGGCCAGCTCGATGGTCTGGGCGGCGGCGTTGTACTGCCACACGCGGTTGTCGCCCTTGGTGGTGAACCAGCAGGTGTCGTTCGCGTAGTAGCAGCCCTCGCCGCCGTTGAAGCGCTTGGCGCCGGAGACCTGGTCGCGGGTGGCGGTGGCGCCGGTCGGGTCGGGCACCCGGGCCCAGCTCACGGGGCCGCTGGTGGTGCCGCTGCCCGCCACCAGCACCTCCAGCGTGCCGGAGGACAGATCGCCCCAGGTCGTGGGCCGGAAGCGGTAGAAGCAGCCGTCGCTGACGTCCTCCGTCATGTAGACGACCTTGCGGACCGGGTCGGCCGCCGCGGCCTCGTGCTTGAACCGCCCCATGGCGTCCCGCCGCACCGCCGCCTTCGCGCCCCACGGGTCGGTCTCGTACACGTATCCGCGGTCCACCTCCTCGCAGGAGAGCCAGGTGTTCCACGGGGTCTTGCCGCCCGCGCAGTTGGTGCGGGTGCCGGAGAGGATGCGGTACGCGCCGGTGATCGCGCCCGTCGACGAGAACCGCACGGCGCCCGCCCCGCCGCCCGGGCTGATCTCCGAGTTGGACACGTAGATCCAGCCGGTCCCGTCGGCGTAACAGGCCCCGCCATCCGGGGCGTCGTGCCAGGTGTACGACGTGCCGGGGACCGTCTGCCGGGACCGGGCGACGACCCGGCTGGTGAACCCGCTCGGCAGTCTGATGCCGTTGGCGTCCGGCGCGCCCAGCGGCCCGTAGGGGCCGGTGCCGGGCTGGGCCGGGGCCGCGTAGGCGGCGCCGCGCCACAGGGTGCCGCCCAGGGCGGCGGAGGAGCCGCCGAGGGCGACGGCACGCAGGAGGGTACGACGTTCCACTCTCACTCCAGAGGGTCCGTGACCGCCCCGCCGGCGGACGCCGGCGGGGTCGCGCGGTCACGGACCCTAGGGGGGCAGGGTTGACAGTCCATGGACAACCAGTGACGTCCGGCCGTACGCACCCGCTCCAGGGCCACCGGGAACCACGGGAACCACGGCGGCTACAGCGACACGGCGACCGCGTTGAACGCCGTCTCCGCGTGGAGACCGTGGTGCCCGGCCACGAGGAGCACGTCCTGGTGATGCCGGCGTTCATCCGCCCCTCGGGCCACAGCGGACCCCTGGACCGCCCTGATCCCGGTGGCCGACGGGCCGCATCGCACCGGACACCTGGCGTGGAGCCGCTTCGCCCCCGGCCCGGCCACCCGGGCGATGCCCGACGTCCTCGGGGTCAGGACGCGGACGTAGTGCCGCGGGCCGCCTCGGCGTCCTCGCCATGCTCCTCTTCGTCTTCGTCTTCGCCTTCGTCTTCATCGTCCTCGTCATCCTCATCCTCGCCGCCCTTGCCCTCGGCGTCCGCCAGACGTCCACCGCGCGACTCCGCGACGCGGAGGGCGTCGTACAGGCACTCGCTCAACCGCGCCGCCGCGTAGCGGAGTTCCGGCAGCGACGCCTCCGGGTCGGCCAGCAGGTCCCGGGCGGCTCCGAACACCTGGCCGCCGATGCGCAACTGGGCCTCCTCCATCTCGTCGGCCAGCCTGGACAGGAGACTGTCCGGGTCACCGGTGTGGAGGTAGACACGCTTGCCGTCCTCGGACCACGGCAGAAGGCGGGGGCGGGTCCTCACGCGGCCACCTCCGAGAGGGCGACGCCCTTCGGCGCCCACACCAGCCCGGCACGGCGCCGAAGACGCCGTTCGCGTTCTACGCGGCGTTCGTGGGCGACGACGTACGGCCGGACCAGGGCTACGGCCGAGTCGTCGCCCATGGGCACGCGCCAGGCCGCGGGACGGGTCGTGCGGAAAAGACGGAGGCGGAGGGCTGCTTCCGGGACGGATGGCGTCCGCCGTTTCCCGGAAGCAGGAAGAATCACCCTAAAGAGCTTTTCGATACCCTTGCGCATGTCGGCGCTCCTCTTCAGCGTCGGCCGCGCCCCGGGGCCTGGCCGCCGCCGGGGCACCTCTTTTGTGATCAGGCTCCTGATGCGCTCGCCGGGGAAGCGCCAGCGAACCGGTCAGTGGCCGCCAGCCCGTGAAGCAAGCGGCACCACTGGCGCCCCTGAGGGAGACAGGTGGCCAGCGCGTCCCACTTCCGTAGCGGGCCATCAGGACATGCCGACCGTACGAAACCAGGGAAACGTGCCGCCATACACGGTCCGTGGCAATTCGCCGGGTTCGGACCGCGAAGTACCGCGCCTCGTGGTAGTTATCCGGTTACTCCCAGGTACGACGCCATCTCGCGCATCTCCTGGGTCAACGTCCGCTTGCGCTTCTTGAGGATGTCCTCCATCACTCGGCGCGCGATCGGCTGATGCAGCAGCCACTCGCCGGCCTCCTCGCGCAAGCCCGTCAGCTCGTCCATGGCGTCCTGGTGGGACCCCAGCTGTGCGTGTGCCCGTGCGACGTCCAGCCGATGACGGCCCCAGTTGTTCGTGCTCAGCCGCCCCAGGTTCTTGATGCCTTTGGGACTCAGCGGTCCTTCCTCGGCCTTGCGGAGAACCCCCCGTGCGTCGCCTGCGAGGGCGAGGTCCTCAACGGCTTTGGCCGCGGCGGTCACCGGGCCGAAGGCACTCCAATGCGTGGGGAAGTCCGTGTGTTCGCGCGCCATCGCGCCCCCGGCGGTGGCCACCATGCGGCGGGCGTGCTCGGCTTCGTCCGGTCGGCTGTTGCGCCGGGCGGCGGCAGCCACCCGGAGCCACAACTCGCCCCACAGGGCGAGTTGCTCGGGAGTCGCCCGGGACATGCGGGGCTCGACCTCCCCCGCCGTCTGTGCGGCGAGCTGCTCACTCTCGTCGAAGCGGTCCTGACGCAACAACAGCCAGCACAGACCGACGACTCCCGTTGCCGCCAGCCGAGTCTGTCCGGTCTCACGAGCGAGGCGGATCGCCTCGGCGAGCGCGAAGTACGCCATGTCGTACTGCCGCACCTGGGTGAGGTACTTCCCGGTGAGCAGCAGTGCGTGAGCGCGAGCGATCATGGCGTGCTGTTTCTCCACGCCGTGAAGAGCGACGACGGCCGCTTCGGAGTCACGTAGGAGGGCGGGGAGTTTGCGGGCGACAGAGCTGTAGCGGTCGGCCTGATACAGCGCGTGGCCGTCCTTGACGCGTCGCCGGACGGCGGACGGCTCGACGGTCTCACCGGGCTCCGGGGCGAGGGCCGCGAGCCCGACGGGAGGCATGAGCGCGCGCCTCAGCTCGGCCAGGTTCCGCCGGTTCTGTTCATCCTGCGGGCCGAGCTGGGGTTTGGGCGCCTCGCTGGCGAACAGCGCCGACGTGGAAACGCCGAACGCGGTCGCGAGAGCGGCGAGCGTCTCCATGGAGACGTGACCGCCTTGCTCCAGCTTCCGTACCGTGCTCACCGACAGGTCGGCCTCTTCGGCCAACTGCTCTTGGCTCCATCCCCGCACGCGCCGGAGCCTCTTGACGTTGTCGGCCAATCCTGCGGACATCGGCACCACCTCATGTCCAGGGTATGCCTCGCGCCCGCTGTCCGAAGCGGGTTGTCAAGCGCGTGTACGGGGAGGGAAACCTGCCGTCCGGGGCGTCCGGGCACGGGAGGGGCGGGTCGCGTGCGAGGCGTGGGGTCGCGGAGACGGGCCGGTCGCCGTCGGTGTCGCCGTCGGACGGCGTCTACTGCCGGGAGAGTCCGGCCGGATCGATGGCCACGGGGAACGGGGCGTCCAAGTGGGTGGTCACGCCCGCGAGAGCGATCGCCCGCTCCACGTACCGGCCGCCTTCCAGTTCGTGGACGGCGAGCATCGGAGCCGGGTCGAGCTCCAGGCGCCAGAAGTGCGGGACGGCGGCTTCCGCGTACAGCATGGGCTTGATCTTGCGGTCCATGGTGCGGTTGCCGGGGGAGACGAGTTCGACGACGAGCCGGACCGCGTCGATGTCGATGGTGACGGGGTCGTCGGCGGTCGCACCGGCGTCGGCCACGACCAGGTCGGGCACGACCAGCCCGGAGGGCAGGACGACGTTGACGCCTTCGAGGATCTCCACCGGTGCGCCGGCGGCCCGGGCGGCCGCGTCCAGGGCGACGTGGAGGCGGAACGAGGCCCGCTGGTGGCGGACGCCGGGGGCGGGGGACATCACGAGCGACTCCCCCAGCAGCTCGTAGCGGGTCGTGCGGTCTTCGGGGAGGGCCAGGACGTCGGCGACGGTCCAGGGACCGGTGTGATCGGCGGCGACACTCATTCCCCTTCACCTCCTCGCCCGCCCGGCGGTCCCGGTGTGCCCTCGACAGGCGGTACACGGCCAGCATACGGGCGCTCCCATCTGCCGGCGCGAGGGTTCGTCGCCGGGGGCGGGGGCTCGGACGGGTTTGCCGCTCAGTCACCCGCCCAGGGCGTCGGCACGGGCTCGTCCCTGGCCGGTGCGGCCCGTCGGCCACCGGCATCGGACGCATCCCGTGGTCCCGAGGCCCCCCGGACCGGCGCCGGTCCCGGTGGCCGACGGGCCGCATCGCACCGGGCACCTGGCGTGGAGCCGCTTCGCCCCCGGCCCGGCCACCCGGGCGATGCCCGACGCCCCCGGGGTCAGGACGCGGGCGTAGTGCCGCGGGCTCCGGAGCCGCTACCGCGCGCCACAGGCCGCCTCGGCGTCCTCGCCATACCCATCGTCGTCGTCCTCCTCTTCATTGTCCTCCTCATCGCCGCCCTCGCCCTCGGCGTCCGCCAGACGTCCACCGCGCGACTCCGCGACGCGGAGGGCGTCGTACAGGCACTCGCTCAACCGCGCCGCCGCGTAGCGGAGTTCCGGCAGCGACGCCTCCGGGTCGGCCAGCAGGTCCCGGGCGGCTCCGAACACCTGGCCGCCGATGCGCAACTGGGCCTCCTCCATCTCGTCGGCCAGCCTGGACAGGAGACTGTCCGGGTCGCTGGTGTGGAGGTAGACGCGCTTGCCGTCCTCGGACCACGGGAGAAGGCGGGGGCGAGTCTTCACGCGGCCACCTCCGAGAGGGCGACGCCCTTCGGCGCCCACACCAGCCCGGCACGGCGCCGAAGACGCCGTTCGCGTTCTACGCGGCGTTCGTGGGCGACGACGTACGGCCGGACGAGCCCGATGGCCTCGCCGTCCCGTGCGGTTCCGCACGGACGACGAGGAGCTGGGGGAACGACGGAGGACTGCTCCGTCGCCCGATGGCGGCCCGCCGGAGGAAGCAGCAGCCGCAGCGTCGAGCGAAGCAGACCGGCGGTAATTTGGAGCATGTCGTCAGCCTCCGAGGCAGGTTGGTGACCACGCCCCCGGACCGGTCGCACGGTCGCGGGGGTCCTTCCGCGAAGAGCCTCGCGATCTCCCCTGCTCAAAGCCATGCCATGGTCCTATAGGTGCGCCCTATATTTGACGTATGGGGGAATCCCACGCGGACTTGTGGTCCCATCCACAGCTGGTCTCGGCAGTCGTCGCCGGGGACTGGGGTGCTGTCTTCCGCACCTACCGGCGGCTCACCGGGCTGAGCCAGACGAAGCTCGGAGAGCGCGTCGGCCTCGCCCAGCCCGAGGTCTCCACCATCGAGCACGGTCGGCGGCAGGTCACCTCTGTGGAGGTACGGGAACGCATCGTGGACGGGCTTCACGTGCCGATGCGCCTTCTGGCCACCGACAAGCCCCGCACCGGCTCTCCGGTCCCCGCGCTCACCGTGCCCGGTCCAGGGCCCGACGACGACCTGCTGGCTCGGGTGACGAGCGTGGTCGACGGTGAGCACCGGGTGGACGTTCCCACACTCGACTGGCTCGACCGGCTGCTGGCGGAGCACCGCCGGGCCGAGGACGAGATCGGGTCACGGCCCCTGGCGGGCTTGATGCGTCAGCAGCTCCGGACGGTCGTGGATCTGTACGGCAGCGCACGGGGACCGCTGGCGGACCGGGTGGTGCGTCTTGCGTCCGAGCACGCGCAGTTCCTGGCGTGGATGGCTCAGGACCAGGGACAGACGGCGGCCGCGCTCGCCTGGTACGACCGCAGTCACGAATGGGCGCTGGAGGCCGGTGACGCCGACATGGCCGCCACGACGCTCAGCATGAAGGCGCACATGGCGTGGTCCGGCGGACGCGGAGACCGGTGCGTACGCCTGGCGGAGGCCGCCCGCTGGTCCGCCCCCGGCACTTCCCTCGGTGTTCAGGGCATGGCCGCTCAGATGGCCGCCCGAGGGCACGCGCTCAACGGCGACGCCGCCGACGCCGACCGGCTCCTGGACGAAGCGCAGGACCTCATCGGCCGCGCCGCGCAGCACCCGGAGGACGAACCGCCGTGGATGTACTTCTACGGCGAGACGTGGTTCACGTTGCAGCGGGGCATGGCCGCGCTCCATCTGCGCGACTGGAAGGCGGCCATCGGCCATCTCACTGTGGGGCTCGCCGCGTTGCCCGACGCATACCGGCGCGACAGGACGTGGTACCGGGCGTGCCTGGCGCACGCGTTGGCCGAGGCGGGCGAGGCGTCGCAAGCCGTCTCCGTGGCGTTGGAGATCTCCCCCGACGCGGCGGACGTCGGACGCCCTCACTCGTGGAACGAGCTCCACACAGTGGCCGCTGTCCTGATGCGGCGCGGCGCGAAGGAAGCACGGCAACTCGTTGCCACCCTGCGGACGTACGGCTGACGTCCTGCCGGAACGCATCCCGGAGACCGAATCCAGGGAAGAGGGCGGCACCCCCCGCACGGGATGCCGCCCTCTTTTCGTGATCCGGAGCCGCCGCCGATCGGTGAGGGTGGTCGGGTGACAGACGGCGGCTCCGGGGCTGGACCGCCCCGGGTGGGGCTAGCGGTGGTCGCTGCCCTCCGCCGTGACCGCCGCGCGGCCGGCCTCCAGGCGGGCCACCGGGATGCGGAACGGGGAGCAGGAGACGTAGTCGAGGCCCACCTCGTGGAAGAAGTGGACGGACTCGGGGTCACCGCCGTGCTCGCCGCAGACGCCGAGCTTCAGGTCGGGGCGGGTGGCGCGGCCGGCCTTCGCGGCGGCGGCGACGAGGGAGCCGACGCCGTCCTTGTCGATCGTCTCGAAGGGGGAGACGCCGAAGATGCCCTTCTCCAGGTACGCGGTGAAGAACGACGCCTCCACGTCGTCGCGGCTGAAGCCCCACACCGTCTGGGTCAGGTCGTTGGTGCCGAAGGAGAAGAACTCGGCGGCCTCCGCGATCTGGCCGGCGGTCAGCGCGGCGCGCGGCAGCTCGATCATCGTGCCGATGGACAGCTTCAGGTTCGCGCCCGAAGCCGCCTCGACCTCGGCGATGACCTTGTCGGCCTCCTCGCGGACGATCTCCAGCTCCTGGACCGTGCCGACCAGCGGAATCATGATCTCGGCGCGGGGGTCGCCCTTGGCGGCCTTGCGCTCGGCCGCCGCCTCGGCGATGGCGCGGACCTGCATGGTGAACAGGCCGGGGATGACCAGGCCCAGGCGTACGCCGCGCAGGCCCAGCATCGGGTTCTGCTCGTGCAGGCGGTGGACCGCCTGGAGGAGGCGCAGTTCGTTCTCGTGCGGCTCCTGGCGGGACTCGGCGAGGGCGACGCGGACCGACAGTTCGGTGATGTCGGGGAGGAACTCGTGCAGCGGGGGGTCGAGGAGGCGGATGGTGACGGGCAGGCCGTCCATCGCCTCGAAGAGCTCGACGAAGTCCTTCTTCTGGAGGGGGAGGAGTTCCTTCAGGGACTCCTCGCGTTCGGCCTCCGTGTCGGCCAGGATCAGGCGCTCGACCAGCTCGCGGCGGTCGCCGAGGAACATGTGCTCGGTGCGGCACAGGCCGATGCCCTGGGCGCCGAAGCGGCGGGCGCGCAGCGCGTCCTCGGCGTTGTCGGCGTTGGCGCGGACGCGGAGGCGGCGCTTGCGGTCGGCGAAGGCCATGATGCGGTGGACGGCCTCGACCAGTTCGTCGGCGTCCTCGGCGCCCGCGTGCATGCGGCCCTCGAAGTACTCCACGACCGGGGAGGGCACGACCGGGACCTCGCCCAGGTAGACCTTGCCGGTGGAGCCGTCGATGGAGATGACGTCGCCCTCCTCGACGACGTGCCCGCCGGGGACGGTCATACGGCGGCGCTTGGTGTCGACCTCCAGCTCCTCCGCGCCGCAGACGCAGGTCTTGCCCATGCCGCGGGCGACGACGGCCGCGTGGGAGGTCTTGCCGCCGCGTGAGGTGAGGATGCCCTCGGCGGCGATCATGCCGTCCAGGTCGTCGGGGTTGGTCTCGCGGCGGATGAGGATGACCTTCTCGCCGGAGCGGGACCACTTGACGGCCGTGTACGAGTCGAAGACGGCCTTGCCGACCGCCGCGCCCGGCGAGGCGGCGATGCCCCGGCCGACCTGCTCGACCTTCGCGTTCTCGTCGAAGCGGGGGAACATCAGCTGGGCGAGCTGGGCGCCGGTGACGCGCTGGAGGGCTTCCGCCTCGTCGATCAGGCCCTGGTCCACGAGCTGGGTGGCGATGCGGAAGGCGGCCCCGGCGGTGCGCTTGCCGACGCGGGTCTGGAGCATCCACAGCTGGCCGCGCTCGATGGTGAACTCGATGTCGCAGAGATCCTTGTAGTGGTTCTCCAGGGTCTCCATGATCTGCATGAGCTGGTCGTACGACTTCTTGTCGATCCGCTCCAGCTCGGCGAGCGGCACCGTGTTGCGGATGCCGGCGACGACATCCTCGCCCTGGGCGTTCTGGAGGTAGTCGCCGTAGACGCCCTGGTGGCCGGAGGCGGGGTCGCGGGTGAAGGCGACGCCCGTGCCGGAGTCCGGGCCGAGGTTGCCGAAGACCATCGAGCAGACGTTGACGGCCGTGCCGAGGTCGTGCGGGATGCGCTCCTGGCGGCGGTAGAGCTTGGCGCGCTCGCCGTTCCAGGAGTCGAAGACCGCCTTGATGGCGAGGTCCATCTGCTCGCGCGGGTCCTGCGGGAAGTCCCGGCCGGCCTCCTTCTTGACGATCTTCTTGAAGGTGGTGACCAGCTTCTTCAGGTCCGCGGCCTCCAGCTCGGTGTCGACCGTGACCTTCTTGGCCGCCTTGGCCTTCTCCAGCGCCTCCTCGAAGAGGTCGCCGTCGACGCCGAGGACGGTCTTGCCGAACATCTGGATGAGGCGGCGGTAGGAGTCCCAGGCGAACCGCTCGTCGCCGGCCTGCGCGGCCAAACCCTGCACCGACGTGTCGGAGAGGCCGATGTTGAGGACCGTGTCCATCATGCCGGGCATGGAGAACTTGGCGCCGGAGCGGACGGAGACGAGGAGCGGGTTGTCGGCCTGGCCGAGCTTCTTGCCCATCTTCTCTTCGAGGGCGGCGAGGTGCGCACTCACCTCGTCACGCAGTGCCGCCGGTTCCTCTCCGCTCTCCAGGTAGACCTTGCAGGCCTCGGTGGTGATGGTGAAGCCGGGAGGGAC
Organism: Streptomyces sp. NPDC006134; assembly: GCF_040628835.1. Lineage (NCBI taxonomy): Bacteria > Bacillati > Actinomycetota > Actinomycetes > Kitasatosporales > Streptomycetaceae > Streptomyces > Streptomyces sp. NPDC006134. The sequence continues at coordinate 178,835 of NZ_JBEXTV010000001.1, forward strand.
CGGAAGGCCCAGGTTGGTCATCTCGGCGAGGTTGGCACCCTTTCCGCCGAGAAGGTCCTTGAGGTCCTTGTTGCCCTCGGTGAAGTCGTAAACGAACTTCACGCCCTCAACACTGGTGCCCGGCCCAGCTCCCTGGGGATCTTTGTTTTCCGACACGGGTCTCGACTCCTCGAGGACGCGGTGGCTGCCCTGACGACGGGGAATGTACCCAGATCGAAGGCTCATGGGTACGTCCACTTGCGCGTCATACGCCTGTAACCACTCGTCCGCCAGCGGATCGAAAGTCAGGGCGCGGTGCGCGACCGGACAGCCATGCATTCATTTCTTGAACGAATCAACCCCCGCCCGAACGCTCGGGGCGCTCAGATGAGCGCGATTCGTCACGTCTGTTTTCGCTCGATGAACGATCAAAGGGTGGCACTGAGTGCCACCCTTTGAGAAGTGCAGTCGCCCTTGATCCGCTCATCTGAGCGCAACCCTTATCAAGGGTGGCGAGAATCACGCTGCCACAGCCGACGGGATTTCACCATGCGGACCGGCCGAGGGGCCGATCGATGGACCGGCGAGCACAGGAGAAACGTCTCTGTCACACCCCGAGCGCCCGCAGCCGCTCCTCCACCCGCTCCGGCGCGTACAGGTGCTCCACCACCAGCGCCCCCGCCCCGACCAGCCCCGCCCGCTCGCCGAGCCCGGAGGCGACGACGTCCAGGTGGGCGGTGGAGCGCGGCAGCGCCCGCTGGTACAGCAGTTCCCGCACGCCGGTGAGGAAGGGGGTTCCGGCCAGATCGCCGGCGATCATCAAGACCCCGGGGTTCAGCAGGGTCACGACCGTCGCCAGCACGTCCCCGACCAGCCGCCCGGCCTCCCGGGCGAGCGCCGCCGCCTCCGGGTGCCCGGCCGCCAGCAGCTCCCGCACGTCCGAGCCGGACTCCGCCGGGACCCCGGCCTCCGCCAGCCGCCGGGCCACGGCGCCCCCGCTGGCGACGGCGGCCAGACAGCCGTGGGAGCCGCACCGGCACAGCGCCCGGGCGCCCTCGGGGACGCGGATGTGGCCGAGGTCCCCGGCGCCGCCGTCGACGCCCCGGTAGACCGAGCCGTCCACGACGACCCCGGCGCCGATGCCGGTCGACACCTTCACCAGGACGAAGGCCGAGCAGTCCGGGTGGGCGGTGCGCTGCTCGCCGTAGGCCATGAGGTTGGCGTCGTTGTCGACCAGGACCGGCACGGCGGGCGCGCCCGTGTGCTCGGTGAGGGCCCGGCCCAGGCGGCCGCGTATGTCGTAGCCGTCCCAGCCCGGCATGATCGGCGGCTGGACCACCCGGCCGGTGGCGTGGTCGACGGGGCCGGGCACCGCGAGGCCGACGCCGCAGACCTCGTCGGCCCGGTGGCCGGACGCCTCCAGCAGGCGCGCGAACCAGCGGCCCAGCTCGCCGAGGACCGCGTCCGGGCCGTCCTCGATCACCAGGGTCCCGCCGTGCTCGGCGAGGATCTCGCCGGTCAGGGTCAGGACGGCGGCGCGGGCGTGCCGGGTGTCAAGGTCGGCGGCCAGGACGACGGCGTGCTCGTCGTCGAACTCCAGGGTGATGGAGGGCCGCCCGCCGTGCGGGGAGTCCACGGGGCCGCCGGCGCCCTCGCGCAGCCAGCCCGCGCGGAAGAGCCGGTCCAGACGCTGGCCGACGGTGGCCCGGGACAGCCCCGTGGCCTGCTGGAGCGCCCCGCGCGTGGTGGCACGGCCGCTGCGCACCAGCTCCAGCAGATCGCCGGCGCTCGCCTGGCCGCTCGCCCTGGCACCCCTGTCCGCTCTCGCGGGCCGTCCGTTCATGCGCACCCCCTTGTGTTTCCCAACTCTGCATTACATAGTGGGTTTTGCGTGTTAAATAGGCGTAACTCTACGGTAGCCACCGCCGAACCGGTCGGCCGGGCGGGCGACCGGACGGGCAGCCGGCCGGCCGGACGGACGGGCGACGACTTCGGGAGCACGGTAGCCCCGGACGGATCGCGCGCCCCGGCGCGGGGCCGGAGCCGCCGGCCCCGGGTGACGCCGTCGGCCGCAGCGACAAGGGAGGGGCCGGGGATGACCGACCGGCATCATCTGCTCGTGCACGGCGGGACGTTCGCCGCCGTGGGTGATCGCGGGGACATCAGCGGCGTGCGGGGCGGCAGCGTCCCGGACGGGCTGTTCGTGCGCGACGCGCGCCACTTGAGCCGGTGGCAGCTCACCGTCGACGGCGCCGTGCCCGAGGCCCTGTCGCCCGTCGCGGGCGAGGACACCGCGCGCTGCGTGCTGGTGCCGCGCGGCGGACGCGACGAGCCGCCGGCGTACACGCTCTTCCGGGAACAGGCCGTCGGCGACGGCTCGTTCGTGGAGTCGCTGCGGGTGACCAGCAACCGCCCGGTGCCGGCGTCCGTGCGTCTCGCGCTCACCGCCGACGCCGACTTCGCCGACCAGTTCGAACTCCGTTCCGACCACCGCACCTACGCCAAGCCCGGCGCCGTCCGCTCCCGCGACGTCCTCGGCCACGGCGTGGAGTTCGCCTACCGGCGCGGCACGTGGCGCTCCTGTACGGCGGTGACGGCCGAGCCCGCCCCGGACGCGGTGGAGGAGACCGGTACCGGCGCCCGCCGCCTGGTGTGGACGCTCGACCTCCCCCCGCACGGCACGGTGGAGCTGCTGCTGCGGGTGATGGCCCGCCCGCACGGCGGGAAGCGGGCCCTGCGGGTGCCCCGCTCCCCGGCCGCGGTGAGCGAGCGGCTCCGGGCCGAGGAGGAGGCGTTCGCCGAGGGCGTGGCGTTCCCGGCCGGCTGGCCGGAGCTCGCCGCGGCCTGCGCGCGCGGGCTGGCCGACCTGGCCGCCCTCCGGATTCCGGCGGTAGGCCCGGACGGCGAGGAGGTGCGCGTGCCGGCCGGCGGGGCGCCCTGGTTCCTGACCCTGCTGGGCCGCGACGCCCTGCTGACCTCCCTGTTCCTCCTCCCCTACCGGACGCGGCCGGCCGCCGACACGCTGCTGGCGCTGGCCGCGGCCCAGGCGACGGACACCGGCGCGGACGCCGTCGCCCAGCCCGGCAAGATCGTGCACGAGGTCCGGCACGGCGAGCTGGCCCACTTCGGCCAGGTCCCCTACGGGCGGTACTACGGCTCCGTCGACGCCACTCCCCTGTTCCTGGTCCTGCTGGGCGCCTACGTCGAGCGGACCGGCGACACGGGCCTGGCCCGGCGCCTTGAGCCGCACGCCCGCGCGGCGGTCGGCTGGATGCTGGACCACGGCGGGCTGACCTCGCGCGGCTACCTGGTCTACCGCGCCGACCGGGGCGGCCTGGCCAACCAGAACTGGAAGGACTCCCCCGGCGCGATCTGCTCCGCCGACGGCACCCGGCCGCACGGCGCGGTGATGGCGGCGGGCGCCCAGGGCTACGCGTACGACGCCCTGCGCCGCACCGCGCACCTGGCGCGCGCGGTGTGGGGGGACCCGGTCTACGCGGACCTGCTGGAGCAGGCCGCCGGCGACCTGCGCGACCGCTTCCAGCGGGACTTCTGGATGCCGGAGCACTCCTTCCCGGCGCTCGCGCTGGACGGCGCGGGCCGGCGGGTCGACGCGCTGGCCTCCGACGCCGGGCACCTGCTGTGGTCGGGGCTGCTGGACAAGGAGTACGGCGAGCTGGTCGGCCGACGGCTGCTGGAACCGGACTTCTTCTCCGGGTGGGGGGTGCGGACGCTGGCGGCCGGGCAGCCGGCGTACCACCCGCTGTCGTACCACCGCGGCTCGGTGTGGCCGCACGACAACGCGCTGATCGCGCTGGGCCTGGCCCGCTACGGCCTGCACGACGAGGCCCGCGCGGTGGCGCACGGCCTGGTCGGCGCGGCGGCCGCGACCGGCCACCGGCTGCCGGAGGTGCTCGCCGGGTACGGCCGCGACAGCCATCCGGAGCCGGTGCCGTATCCGTACGCGTGCGTCCGGGAGTCCCGCTCGGCGGCGGCACCGCTGGCGCTGCTCACCGCGGTGGGCGGGGCCTAGCAGGCCCTGGCGGACCCTGGCGGAGCCTGGTGGCTCCTCAGCGGATGAGACCGATCGCCTCGATCTCGATCATCCACTCGGGGTCGGCGAGCGAGGAGACCTCGACGAACGACTCCGCGAGGTGCGGCTTGTCCGGGAAGTGTTCCGCGCGCAGCCGGGCGAAGACGTCCTGCTGCGTGATGTCGGTGACGAACACCGTCGCCTTGACGGTGTCGGCGAGGCTGGAGCCCGCGTTCGTCAGCACCGTGGACAGATTCGCCAGCGCCTGACGGGCCTGGGCCTCGAAGTCCCCCACGCCGACCGTGGCCCCCTGGGCGTCGATCGGGGCCTGTCCCGAGGTGAAGACCAGGTTCCCGACCCGGATGCCGAGCGAGATGCCGGCCGACTCGTACCAGTCGGGCTCCGCGGAGACACGCACACGTTCGACGGCGGGCTGTGTAACGGACATGACGATGACACTCCCTCAAAGTTCGCCGGTGAAGCCGAGTGCCGCGATCGCCACCCGACATGACCCACAGCTCGACAGCCACGGCGGGGCGTGATCCATTCCCGCACGGGGGAGCCGAGTGCGGCCCACGTGCCCGCCGCAGCCCCGGCCGGGGCCCCGGAGGCCGCCGGGAGGTATGGATTCGGACACCTCCGGGGCGGCGGCTCCACGGCCGGGAGGGCGGGAGGCGGCGGTCGCGGGGAGGGAGCACGGAGCGTGGAGCACGGGCGACGGCGTACGGCCGCGGCCCCAGCCGGCCGCCGCGTGCCGGGGTGCGGTTCAGGTCAATCGATCAGCCTCCCCTTGACTCACGATTGACCATCTCTTTACCTTCGATGTCGATGGGCGATCGGCACAAACCCGCCCTTTCGCGAGCAAATACCGGATTCTTCCCGTACCTTTCACGCCCCCTGCCCCTTCCCCCTCCACCCCGCACCACCCCTCGCACTCCTTCCAGCCCTTGCACACCTTCCACTTCAGGAGGTTTCGCCATGGATCAGCTCATCAAGCGCATGACGGAGGAGTCCGTGTGGCGCAAGTGGGTCGCCGCCAACTCCGCCCAGGCCGCGAAGGACGGCTGCATCAGCGCCACACCGAAGAGCGGCTGCATCAGCGCCACGCCCAAGAGCGGCTGCATCTCCTGACCCGCTGACCCACCCCACGCCTGCCGGCGTGGCCGTCACCACGCCGGCAGGCCGCGCTCGCTCCTCCCGCCGTCGATCCCGCCCCGGAGAGCCCCGTGAACCGCCTGCCGAGCGCCGACGTCCTGGACAAGGTGCGCGACATCCCGATCTACCGCGCCTCCCTCGAACGCGGCCACTTCCCGATCCTGGAGAAGCCGGAGATCGCCCGGGGCTTCCCCGACAACTGGATGACCCCCGAACTGGCCCGCGCGCTGGAGGCGGGAGACGCCGAGTTCGTGCTGTCCACCGGCACCAACCACGCCCGCATGCAGCTCATCCGGCCGCCCTACTTCCTGCTCCGCTCCTACTACCGCCTGTGGAGCGAGCACCCCGATCTCCGCGCCTCGTGGCACGACGGCGCCCGGCGGGTCTCCCTGACCACCGTCCTCGCCACCGAGCACGTGACCCGGGTGAACGCCCGCAAGCCCGGCGCCACCCCCGGTGAGCGCTGGCTGGACGACCGTACGCTGTACCTCAACCGCCGTCTGGATCCGGCCGACTGGGACCGTGCCGAGGTCGAGCGCATGCTCGCCGAGATCCGCGAGGTGGCCGGCGCCCACCCCCGCGGCTCCTACCTGCTGGACTGCTCCGGCTACCACTTGGCGCACCTGGTCCGCAAAGTCTCCGCCTGGGGTCTGTGGGGCGGCTTTCCCCGCCCGGCCGGCATCGTCCACGCCTACGAGTACACGCCGTCGAACGTCCGCGCCTACCTGCGCGCCCACTTCGACTGCCCCGTGGTCGACCTCTTCGGCAGCACCGAACTCGGCTACCTCTTCTACAGCGACGCCGAAGGCCGCTACCGGCCCTACCTGGAGGACATGAGCGTGGAGCTGATCCCGGTGGCACCGGGCAGCGGCATCCACAGCCTCATCGTCACCAGCGTCCGCAACCCGTACATGCCGCTGGTCCGCTACCGGTCCGGCGACTGTGTCCGCACCCGCGACGGCAGCGCCGACCCGGAGCGGATCGTCTCCTTCTGCGGACGGGAGAAGGAGCTGCTGCCCACCCCCGGAGGGCCCGTCTCCCAGGCCGACCTCGATGCCCGCGTCGCCGGCGTCTGCGCCCGTGTCTTCCTGCACCAGCTGCGCCTGACCGGTGAGGACGAGTGCCGGCTGTCGTACACGACCTTCGACGGCGCGCCGCTCACCCCCGGCGAGACGGCCGGACTGTCCGCGTCCGTCGGCGCCCTGACCGGACGCGCCTGCCGGGTGGAGCACCGCGCCGGCATAGCCATCGGACGCTCCGGCAAGTACGCCTGGCTGACCGTGCCCGACCCGTCCTGACCCCGCCTCCGCACCGGCCGTCCCGTTACGCGGGCGCCATCCCGTTGCGCGGATGCCGTCCCGTCGCACGGGTACCGGCCCGGCGCGCCCGGCGGCGGCCACCCGACAGGAGCCTCATGCCCATCTCCGCAGCCCACGCCCTCTCGACCACCGCAGCCGGACCGGCGCCCACCGCCGAGGAGTTGCTCGGCCCGGCCCTGCACGACGAAGTGGTACGGCACTTCGCGGGCAAGCCCCACGCTCCGGCCACGTCCGTCGTCCGGCACCAGGTCCGCGAGTGCCTGCGCTACCTCTACCTCGTCTCCCGCCACCCCGACCGGCTCGGCGGCCTCTTCCTCCCCGTCGAGCAGGACATCGACGAGATATGGCACTACCTCATCCTGCAGACGCGCGAGTACCGCGAGCTGTGCGAACAGCGGCTGCCGGGCGGCCACTTCATCCACCACCGGAGCATCTCCTACGACGCCTACCAGGAAGCCCCGGGGCGGGAGACCGCCGCCGAGGAGGCCCTGCGCTGGATCCCCCTCTACACGGCCGCGTTCGGGCCCTTCGACGCGGACGCCCTGCCCCACTGGACGATCGTGCGGTTCCTGCACGACGAACTCGGCCTGTCCCTGGGAGAGATAGCCGCCCTGGCCGACGGCACCACCGGCACCACCGGCACCGACAGCGCCGGTGACACCGGCGGAGCCGTCACCGTGCGGACGTCCGGCGGCCCGGCGGCCCCGGCGCGGGACCGCACGTGACCCAGGCGGCCCCGACGGCCGCGGCGGACACGGCGGACGCGGCGGCGGACCTCTCCCGGGCGCGGCGCCGCGCCCTGACGGTGCTCGTCGTCTCGCAGGCGCTCGGCGGCGCCGGCATGGCGGCCGGCATCACGGTCGGCGCGCTGCTCGCCCAGGACCTGTTCGGCTCGGCCGGCCTGGCCGGGCTGCCGGCCGCGCTGTTCACCGCCGGCGGAGCCCTCGGGGCCGCGGCCCTCGGACGCGTGTGCCAGCGCTTCGGGCGCCGCCCGGGTCTGACACTCGGCAACGCGGCCGCCGCGCTGGGCAGCGCGGGCGTGGTCGCGGGGGCCGCGGCGCGCTGGCCCGTCCTGCTGCTGGCCGCGCTCTTCGTGTACGGGGCGGGTACGGCCACGGGGCTGCTCGCGCGCTACGCGGGCGCCGACCTCGCCCCGCCCGAGCGGCGCGGCCGGGCCGCCGGGACCGTGCTGTTCGCCATGACGCTGGGCGCGATCGCGGGCCCGAACCTCGTCGGCCCCACCGGTGCCCTCGCCCACGCCTGGGGCGTTCCGCGGCTGGCGGGGCCCTTCTTGCTGGCGGCGGCCGCCTACACGGCCGCGGCCCTGGTGCTGCTGGTGTGGCTGCGCCCGGAGCCGCTGCTCCCGGCACGGCCCGCCGAACCCCACGGTCCCCACGGTGCCCCGGACGAGCCCGGTGCCGGGCCCCGCCGCCCGGTGCGCGGTGCCCCCGGTGTCGTCACGGGCGCCACCGTGATGATCACCGCGCAGCTGGTGATGATCGCCGTGATGACCATGACGCCCGTCCACCTGGCCGGCCACGGCCATACGACGCAGGCGGTGGGCCTGGTCATCGCCCTGCACGTGGGCGCGATGTTCCTGCCGTCGCCACTGATCGGCCTGCTCGCGGACCGGGTCGGCGGGCGGCGGGTCGCCGACGCGGCCGGTGCCGTCCTGCTGGGCGCCGGCCTGCTCGCGGCCCTCGCCCCGCCGGCCTCCGTCGCGCTGTCGGCCTGCGCGCTCGTCCTCCTCGGCGTCGGCTGGAACCTGGCCCTGCTCGGCGGCACGGCCCTGATCACGGACGCCGCCCCCGCCGGGGACCGCGCCGCGGTGCAGGGCCTGGCGGACGTGGGGATGTCCGTGGCGGGCGCGACGGGCGGCATGGCGTCGGGCCTGGTGATGGGGAGCGGCGGCTACCCGGTCCTGGCGGCGGCGGCAGGGGCCCTCGCCCTCGCGGTGATCCCGGCGGTGGCGCTGCGCGGCACACGCCGCTGACAGCGGCCGACGGAATCGCGCCGGGCCACGCCCGTTCCGGACCACGACCACTCCGGGCCACGACCACTCCGGACCACGACCACTCCGGACCACGGCCGTTCCAGTCCGGACCACGGCCGTTCCAGTCCGGACCACGGCCGTTCCAGGCCGCCCGCCCCTCGCTCAGCCCCCCGAGGTGTCCAGTTCCGCGTCCTCGCCGATGCCCGCGCAGTCGTAGGGGTCCTTCAGCCAGCCGTCCGGCAGCACCACGCGGTTGTTGCCGGACGTACGGCCGCGGGGGCCGTCGGCGCCGGACGGCCAGGGCTGGTCGAGGTCCAGCTCGTCGAGGCCGGCCCGCAGTTCCTCCAGGGAGGAGGTGATCGCCAGGCGCTTGCGCATCTCGGAGCCGACGGAGAAGCCCTTGAGGTACCAGGCGACGTGCTTGCGGAAGTCGACGACGCCGCGCTGCTCGTCGCCGAGCCACTCGCCGAGCAGGGTGGCGTGCCGGACCATGGCGTCGGCGACCTCGCGCAGGGTGGGCCGTACGAAGCCGTCCGTGCGGCCTTCGAAGGCGGCGACCAGGTCGGCGAAGAGCCAGGGCCGTCCCAGACAGCCGCGGCCGACCACGACGCCGTCGCAGCCGGTCTCGCGCACCATCCTCAGGGCGTCCTCGGCGGACCAGATGTCGCCGTTGCCGAGCACCGGGATCTCCGGCACGTGCTCCTTCAGGCGGGCGATGGCGTCCCAGTCGGCGGTGCCGCCGTAGTGCTGGGCGGTGGTGCGGCCGTGCAGGGCGATGGCGGTGACGCCCTCCTCGACGGCGATGCGCCCGGCGTCGAGGTAGGTGAGGTGGTCGTCGTCGATGCCCTTGCGCATCTTCATCGTCACCGGCAGGTCGCCGGCGCCGGAGACGGCCTCGCGCAGGATGGCGCGCAGCAGGTTCCGCTTGTAGGGGAGGGCGGAGCCGCCGCCCTTGCGGGTCACCTTGGGGACCGGGCAGCCGAAGTTCAGGTCGATGTGGTCGGCGAGGTCCTCGTCCACGATCATGCGGACGGCCTTGCCGACGGTGGCCGGGTCGACGCCGTACAGCTGGATCGAGCGGGGGCGCTCGCTCGCGTCGAACTTGATCAGCTGCATGGTCTTGTCGTTGCGTTCGACCAGCGCCCGGGTCGTGATCATCTCGCTGACGAACAGGCCCTTGCCGCCGCTGAACTCCCGGCACAGGGTGCGGAAGGGTGCGTTGGTGATGCCCGCCATGGGGGCGAGCACGACGGGCGGCTGGACCGTGTGCGGGCCGATCTGCAACGTCGGGGCCGTCGTGGGCAGGGTGGGCGTGGACATTCCTCCATTGTCGCGTACGCCGGGACGTGCCCGGCACGGCTCCCCACCATGTACATGCAACGGTCATTAGTTAACCGCACTATCGAAACCGTCGTACGATGGCTCCCATGCCCGAGCTCAGCCACCGCCGACGCCTGCTCGTGCTCGCCATCTGCTGCATGAGCCTGCTGATCGTGAGCCTCGACAACACCGTGCTGAACGTCGCCCTGCCGTCCATGCAGCGCGACCTGCGCACGACCACCTCCGGACTCCAGTGGGCGATCGACGCCTACACCCTGGTGCTGGCCGCGCTGCTGATGCTCGCCGGTTCCACGGCCGACCGGATCGGCCGCAAGCGCGTCTTCATGACGGGCCTGGTCGTCTTCACGCTCGGCTCGGTGCTGTGCTCCCTGGCTCCCGGCCTGCCGGCGCTGGTCGCGTTCCGGATGGTGCAGGCGGTGGGCGGTTCGATGCTGAACCCGGTCGCCATGTCGATCATCACCAACACCTTCACCGACCCGCGCGAGCGGGCCCGCGCCATCGGCGTGTGGGGTGCGGTGGTCGGCATCTCCATGGCCGCCGGTCCGCTGGTGGGCGGTCTGCTCGTGGAGTCGGTCGGCTGGCGCGCGATCTTCTGGATCAACCTGCCGGTGGGGCTCGCGGCCCTGCTGCTCACCCTGCGGTACGTCCCCGACTCCCGCGCCCCGCGCGCCCGCCGCCCCGACCCGGTCGGCCAGTTGCTGGTGATCGTGCTGTTCGGCGCGCTGACGTACGCGATCATCGAGGTGCCGAACGCGGGCCCGGCGACGGTGCTGCCCTTCGCCGTGCTGGCGCTGGCCGCCCTCGCCGGGCTGCTGCTGTACGAGCCCCGCCGCGCCGAGCCCCTCATCGACCTGCGTTTCTTCCGCTCGGCGCCGTTCAGCGGGGCCACCGTGATCGCCGTGTGCGGGTTCGCCGCGATGGGCGGCTTCCTGTTCCTGTCGACGCTGTACCTGCAGAACGTACGCGGGCTGAGCGCCCTGCACGCGGGCCTGTGGATGCTGCCGATGGCCGTGCCGACCCTGCTGTGCGCCCCGTTGTCCGGCCGTCTGGTCGGCAGCCGGGGGCCGCGGGCCTCGCTGCTGGTCGCGGGCTGCGCGATGACGGCGAGCGGGCTGCTGTTCGCCCTCTTCGAGGCCGAGACCTCGGACGTCACCCTGTTCCTCGGGTACGTCCTGTTCGGCGTCGGCTTCGGCTTCGTCAACGCGCCGATCACCAACACCGCCGTCTCCGGCATGCCCCGCGCCCAGGCCGGCGTCGCCGCCGCCGTCGCCTCCACCAGCCGCCAGCTCGGCTCGACCCTCGGCGTCGCGGTGATCGGCGCGGTGCTCGCGGCGGGCGTGGGCTCCGCGCCGTACCGGGACGCGTTCGTCTCCGCCGCCCGCCCCGGCTGGTGGATCCTCACCGCCTGCGGCGTCGCCGTCCTCGCCCTCGGCGCCCTGACCACGGGCGCCTGGGCCCGCCGCACCGCCGAACGCACGGCGGACCGGCTTCAGCCGGCCCCGGCGCGGGAGACGGCGGGGATCTGACCCGGCCCCCGTGGCTCCGGTCGGCAGAGGGCCGGCGCCGGGCCGGCGCGGCCCTCGCCTACCAGATCCACATTCCGCCGAGGGGGGAAGTCCTGCCGTCCTCGTCGACGCCGACCAGGTGGGCCGACTCGGGCCCCAGGCTCGACCCGTCGTCCAGCGGGACGACGAAGCGGTGCTCCCCGAAGCGCAGGGCGAGAAACCGTCCGGGGTCCTCTTCGCAGCCGTCGACGGTCTCACCGATGTAGCGGTGCATGAGGTCCAGCGACCCCGGAGCGGGGAAGTGCCACTCGCGCCCCCCGTACACGCCCAGGGGGTTGCTCAAGGCCCGCAGTACCGGCCCGTCGAAGTGCAGCTCGACGTGGTCGCGCACGAAAGACACGGCGCCGACCTCCAAGCCCATCAGCAGTCGGAGCCCGTCGGCCGCGTCGTTCTCTGTGTTCACGGGCTCATGCTGCCAGAGACCCCCGTCCGGCCGGCCGCCGGCCGATGACGGATCCGGACGGGCCGGCTGCCGGCCGTCGTCCCCCGGCCCGGCGCGGGAGGCGGCAGGGGTCCGGCCCCGCCCCGGCGCGGGAGGCGGCGGGGCAGGGCCGGACCCCTGCCGCCTCCCGGGAAACCGGGCCCCTCTCACCCCACCGGCACCGGCAGCCGTTCCGCCACCTGCGGCCAGCGCTTCATCACCGCCTCCTCCAGGCGCGGCACCGCCCGCTGCCCCGCCAGCGCGAGGGCGATCGCCGCGGCCACGCCCGCCCAGGCCAGCGGGCCCAGCGGGGTGCAGCCGAAGAGGTGGCTGGCGGCCGGGGTCTGGACGAGGGCGACCAGGGCGGCGGCGGAGCCCAGGGAGGTGGCCTGCACCAGGTGGCTGCCGCGCCGGTCGGCGAGGGTCTGGGCGAGCTGGGTGCCGACCACCGCGCACAGGGCCATCGTCGTCGACCGGCGGGCCGTGCCGGGCGTGAACCGGCCGAAGAGCCAGGCGGCGGTCGCGCCGAGGGCCGTCGTCAGCGCCCGGTGCCGGATCTTCCGGATCAGCGGCTCGCCCAGGACCGCCGTACCGAGGGGCGCGTCGGCCTCGCCGCCCTCCTCCTCGTCGCTCTCCGGCGAGGTCACCGCCACCGCCATCGCCGGGAACAGGTCGGTGAACAGGTTCACCAGCAGCATCTGGCGGGTCGACAGCGGCGCCGAACCGCCGAGGACGGTGCCGAGGATGCCGAAGCCGACCTCGCCCGCGTTGCCGCCGATGAGGATGGCGATGGCGTCGGCGACGCTGCCCCACAGCGCCCGGCCCTCCCGCACCGCCTCGACCAGGACGAGCAGGTCGTCGCCGGTGACGACGAGGTCGGCGGCGTTGCGCGCGGCGGCCGAGCCGCGGGCGTTGATGCCGACGCCGATGTCGGCGGCGCGGATGGCGGCGGCGTCGTTGGCGCCGTCGCCGACCATGCCGACCACCCGCCCGGCGTCCCGCAGCGACTCCACGACCTGGAGCTTCTGCTCGGGCGCGACGCGAGCCACCACGTCGGCGTCGCGCAGCATCCGGGAGCGCCGGCGCCGGTCCGCGGCGGCCAGTTCGTCGCCGGTGACGACGACGGCGTCCTCGGGCCAGCCCAGGTCGGTGGCGATGGCGCGGGCGGTCTGCGGGTGGTCGCCGGTCAGCACCACCGGCCGTACGCCCGCCTCGCGCAGCCCGCGCACCAGGGCCGGGGAGGTCTCGCGGGCCACGTCGGCGAGCGCGAGCAGGCCGGTGAAGTGCAGGTCCAGCTCCTCCAGGGGGCGTTCGAGGAGGTCGCCCGCCTTCTCGTCGTCCGTCAGCGGGCGCTGCGCCACCGCCAGCACGCGCAGCCCGTCGGCGGCCAGGTCGTGCGCCGTGTCGGAGGCGTGGGAGGGAAGGTCGGGGCAGGCGGGCAGCACGGTCTCCGGGGCGCCCTTGACGACGAGAACGGGCGTGCCGTCCCCGGCGCGGCCGACGGCGGCGGCGTAGCCGCGGGAGGTCTCGAAGGGCAGGCCCTCGATCTGCTCCCACTCGGGGTCGTCCCCGGCGGCGTCCAGCACCGCCTCGTCGGTGGCGTGGGTGGGCCGGGCGCCGTCGCCGTTCAGGCGGGGGCAGGCGCGGGCGGCGACCCGTACGGTCCCGGCGGCGTCCGGCTCGCCCAGCTTGTACACCGTGCCGCCGGCGTCGGACGCCTTCACCAGCCGCAGCCGGTTCTCGGTGAGCGTGCCGGTCTTGTCGAAGCAGATGGTGTCCATGCGGCCCAGCGCCTCCAGGGTGCGCGGGGTGCGCACGAGGACACCGCGGCGGCCGAGCCTGCGGGCGGCGGCGAGCTGCGCCACCGTCGCCACCAGCGGCAGCCCCTCGGGGACGGCCGCCACCGCCACCGACACGCCGCCGCTGACCGCCTGCCGGATCGGGGCGCCCCGCAGCAGGGAGATCCCGGTCACGGCGGCGCCGCCCGCCAGGGTGAGCGGCAGCGCCTTGCGGGTGAGTTCCTGGAGGCGGGCCTGGACACCGGCGGCGGACGGCGTGCGGGCGGCCAGCGCGACGGCGCGGGCGGCCTCGGTGCGCTCGCCGGTGTCGACGACGACGGCCTGGGCGCGCCCGGCGACCACGGTGGTGCCCTCGAAGACCATGCAGTGCCGCTCGGCGACGGGGGCGTGCGGCGTGGGGGCCACGCACTTGTCGACCGGCAGGGACTCGCCCGTCAGCGCGGACTCGTCCACCTCCAGCCCGTCCTCCCACAGCAGGCGGGCGTCGGCGGGCACCACGTCGTCCGCCTTGAGGTCGATGACGTCGCCCGGAGAGAGCTTGGCGGCGTCCACGACCCGGGCCTCGCCCGCCCCGTCGCGGGACTCCTCCTGGGCGACCCGTGCCTTCTGCTTCTGCTGGGCGAGCAGCCCGGCCAGCGCCCGTTCGGCGCGCAGCCGCTGGAAGCCGCCGACCAGCGCGTTCAGGTCGAGCGCGCCGACGACGAGCAGGGCGTCCATGACGGAGCCGAGGATCGCCTCGGCGGCCGAGCCGACGGCCAGCACCGGGGTGAGCGGATCGTCGAGTTCGTTGCGCACCGCGCCGGCCAGCTGCACCGTCCAGCGCACCGGGGCGAGCGCGGGGGTGCGGCTCGCCCGGTCGACGGCGGCCTTCACCCGGGCGGTCGCCTGCTCGACGGCGGACGGCTCCGGCTCCCTCTCGTGTTCGAGCCGCTCACGTACGCCGGCCGGGTCCAGCTCGTGCCAGGCCACCCGCGCCCGGGGGTGCGGCGCGCGGGCCGTGGCCACGCGGAGGGCCGCGCGGGCCCCGGACAGCAGGGCCGCCGCCGCGCTCGCGTCGACCGGCGCGTGCCGCAGCCCCGGCAGCGGGGCACCGCCGCCGCCCTTGCGGGCCTCGCCGACGGCGACCAGCAGCCCGGACAGCGCGGCGCCGGAGCGGGCCAGCACCTGCGACCGGCGCCCGACGCCGCGCGCCGCGGGCACCGCCCGCAGCAGCCGCCACACGTCGGCCAGGCCGTTGATGCACAGCACGTCCGCGCCCCACGCCACCGGGCACTCGTCGTCGGCGAGGGTGACGGCCACGTCCCCGCGCAGCAGCCCGGCGGCCACCTCCGCGTCGTCGCCGGGCCGGGGCCGTACGACGGTGACGACGCCGCCCTCCTCGCGCAGCTCGTCCACGACCTCGCTCAACGGGCGGTCGGCGCCGACGACTTGGTCGGCGAGGCCGGTGAAGTCGGCCAGCGCCGGGTCCTCCACCATCACCACGCGCAGCCGGGCGCGGCGCGCCGCGTCCAGCACGGACTCCGTCCACGGGTCGGCCCCGGCGCCGGGGGCGCGCAGCGCGCTGGGGTGCAGGACGACGATCTCGGCCATCTCCAACTGCCGCAGCCGCGCCGGGTCCCGCACCAGGACGCCGGTGCGCGACAGCGCGCCGCCGAGGACGGCGTGGAAGGCGGCGGGCCCGTACCGGGCGGCCTTGGGCGAACCGGCGAGCACCGCCTCGGCGGCCTCGGCCAGGTCGTGCTTGACGAGCAGAGTCGCCGCCGCGCCCGCCACGCTGCCCGTCGAGGCGTGGGAGGCGTACTGCTGCGCCGGGGAGGTGCGCAGCGGCGGGCGGCGGGCGGCGTCGGCGGGCAGGCTGCCCCGGTCCGGCGCGCACAGCCGGTCGTGCACGGTCTCGAACATGGCCGTCCGGGCCACCGCCTCCGCGAGCTGGCAGGCGCGCAGCGCGCCGTCGAGCACCAGGGAGGTCGGGCTCTGCCCGGCGCCGTGCACGGCCGCGTTGGCGACGGCGAGCGCCACCTCCATGCGCTGGTCGCCGAGGCGGGCGCGCAGCCAGGCGCGGAAGGTCGGGTTCTCGCGCAGCAGCGTGGAGACGGCGGTGACCAGGCGGGGGGTGGGGGGCAGGCGCAGCGCGGAGGCGGTCAGTCCGGCGGCGATGCCCAGGACGTCGGCGCCGAGGGCCGTCGCGGCGACGCGCACGGAGGCCGGGTCGCCGGGGTGGGCGGGCTCCTCCACGAGGTCGTCGGCGCGGGCCAGGCCGTGCCGCTCGGCGAGCGCGGTCGCCCGGTCGACCACCTGGTCGGTGAACGCCTCCTCGGTCGCGGTCACCACCAGCCGGGACAGGCCGGAGTCCCAGTAGGCGAGGGCCACGTCCGGGTGCTCGGCCAGGGCCGCCGCCACCCGCCGGGCCACCCGCGCCACACCGCCCGCCCGCCGGACCTCGTCGTGGGCGACCGGTGTCAGCGCGAGGTGGGCGCGGGCACCGGCCCGCCAGTCGCGGGTGCCGCCCGGCAGCGCGGCGCGGGCGACCCGGGCCGCCCGCGCGGCGAAGTCCGCGCTCCGCACGCCGGCCCGTGCCGTGCCCGCCACGGCACCGGCCGCGACGCCCACGGCGGGCGCGGTGCCGCGCGCGAGCAGCCGAGGCCCGGCCAGGACGGCCGCGGCGACGGCGCCCTGGGAACGCGTCAGAAGTCCACCGAGCATCGTTTCCTCTCAGCCTGCCTTCCGGGTACGGGTCGCCGTACCGCCGCCGCTCCTGCTACTACTGCCGCTGCTGCGTCCGGCGGACGCCGTGGCCTTGCGGGCCGTGCCGGACGTTCCGGACGTGCGGCGCGTGGTGGCGGAGGTGGTGCCGCGGCCGGTGCTCCCGCCGCCGGAACGGCTCTTCGCGGCGCTCGTGCTCCGGGTGGTGGCCTTGGTGCCGGCCGCCGCCTTCTTCACCGCGCTCTTGGCCGTGCCCCCGGCCGCGGCGGAGGTCTTGGCCGCGCTCTTGGTCGTGCGCCGGGCCGCGGTGGCGGTCCTGGCGGTGGTCTTGGCGGCGGTCCCGCCCCCGGCGGAGGACTTGGCCGCCTTGCTCGTGCCGCTCCCGGCGGAGGACTTGGCCGCCTTGCTCGTGCCGCCCCCGGCGGAGGTGCCGGCGGTACCGGCCGACGCACCCTCCCCGGCGGAAGCCGGAGCCGCCGCGCCGTCGCCCTGCACGGTCCGCGCCGCCTCCGCCCCCGCCGACTTGTCCGGCCGGGGCTGCGTCAGCCAGGCCACCGCCGCCCCGGCGAGCGCCACGGGCCACTCCACGAGCCCGGCGACGCCGAGCACTCCGGCCCCGGTGTACACGGCCACCCGCCGCCCGCGCGGCGACACGGCCCCGATCCTGTCCAGCGCCCCCTCCGCCGCCTTGCCGACCATCCCGGCGCCCGGCACCTTCTGCAGCACCGAGGCCGCCGCGTGCAGCGGCTGCGGAAGCGTCTGCGCCGATGTGTGTGCCGACTTCTGTGCCGGCTCGCGCGCCGGCGTCTGCTCAGCCATGACTGTCCTCGCCCTGTGGGAACACCGCGGGGGTGTGGGAATACTCTGGGAACATCACCTTCCGTTATGACCCGTGTTCCCGCACTCGGGGCGGTCATCCCGCCGATGTGGCCCGGCGTTCCAGCGCGATGGCGTGCAGCCGCGCCAGCCGCTCGCGCGTGTCGTCGTCGGCGGGCGCGTACGTCACCATGCGCGGGCCGGTCTCCGGGCCGAGCCACAGGTCGGTGTGGTCGACCGTGAGGCGGCCGACGTACCGGTTGCGGAACTCCTTGCGCTTGCCGCGGTGGGCGACGACCTCGTGCCGCTCCCAGGCCGCGCGGAACTCGGGCGACTGGTCCCGCAACCGCTTGAGCAGCGCCTTCCAGGCGGGCTCGCCCAGATGCTTGGCCATGGCGGTGCGGAAGCGGGCGGCCATCACCCGCTGCACCTCCTCCAGGTGCACGATCGACGAACGCCACTCCTCGTTGGTGTAGGAGAGGATCATGCAGTTGCGGTCCTCGGGCGGCACCGCGTCCAGGTCGCACAGCAGCAGCCCGTAGGTGCGGTTGTAGGCGAGGATGTCGTACCGGCTGTTCTGCAGGCAGGCCGGATACGGCTCCAGTTGTTCCAGCACGGCCCGCAGCGCCGGGGTGAGCGCCGGGCAGGCGGTGGCGGGCGCCGGGTCGACGGCCCCGGCCAGCTGGAAGAGGTGGGCGCGCTCGGTGGCGTCGAGCAGCAGGGCGCGGGCGAGGGCGTCGAGGACCTGCACGGAGACGTGGATGTCGCGGGCCTGCTCCAGCCAGGTGTACCAGGTGACGCCGACGGAGGAGAGCTGGGCGACCTCCTCGCGCCGCAGCCCCGGCGTGCGGCGCCGCGGCCCGCGGACCAGGCCGACCTGCTCGGGGGTGATGCGCTCGCGGCGGCTGCGCAGGAACGCGGCGAGCTCGTGCCGCCGCACCACCGAGGACGCCTGCCCCCGCCGCACCCCCTCCGAGGCCGCCTCCCGAAGCCCTTTCCCGCCCGGGGCCGCCTCCCGGAGCCGTGCCCCGCCCGCCACCGTCTCTTCGGCCATGGTCGTCATGGACCCAGCCTGCCGCCGCCCGGACCCTGTTGCCAGGTACTCCTGGTACCAGGATGAGGACACTCTGGTACCCGTCTGAACGCCGCCTCAGGCTCGTCCCCGTGACCGAAACCATCACTTCACGTCCTGTCCGGCCGGGCGGCCCGGCGACGCCCCCGGTCCTCGGCGGCCTCGGCCTGTTCACCGTGCTGCTCGGCGCGGCCCTGCCCCTCGTCGACTTCTTCATCGTCAACGTCGCCCTGCCCGCCATCGGCGCCGACCTGTCCGCGGACGAGGCGGTCCTGGAACTCGTCGTCGCCGGGTACGGGGTGGCGTACGCCGTGCTGCTCGTCCTCGGCGGACGGCTCGGCGACCTGCTGGGCCGGCGGCGGCTCTTCCTGGGCGGCATGGCGGCCTTCGGGCTGACCTCGCTGGCGTGCGGGCTGGCCCCCGGCGCGTGGCCGCTGGTGGCGGCGCGCGTCGCGCAGGGCGCGGCGTCCGCCGCGATGCTGCCGCAGGTCCTCGCCACCATCCAGGCGACCACGTCCGGCCCGCGGCGGGCGAAGGCCATGGGCCTGTACGGGGCGACGGCCGGCCTGGCGATGGTGGCCGGGCAGGTCCTGGGCGGCGTCCTGGTGGCCGCGGACGTCGCGGGCACCGGCTGGCGCTCGGTCTTCCTGGTGAACGTGCCGGTGGTGCTGGCGGGCCTGGTGCTGGCCGCCCGCGCGGTCCCGGAGACCCGCTCGCCGCGCCCGGAGCCGGTCGACGGCCCCGGCACGATCCTGCTGGCCGCCGCCCTGCTGACCCTGCTGCTGCCGCTGACCGAGGGCCGGGCGGCGGGCTGGCCGCTGTGGACCTGGCCGGTGCTGGCGGCGTTCCCGCTGCTGGCGGGGGCGTTCTACGCCGTGGAGCGCGCGGCGGACCGCGGGGGCCGTACGCCGCTGGTGCCGCCCGGCCTGTTCGCCCTGCGCTCGTTCCGGCGCGGGCTGGTGCTGATCGTGCCGTTCTCGGTCGGCTTCAGCGGCTTCATGTTCGTGATCGCGGT
The DNA here is from genome assembly GCF_040628835.1 of Streptomyces sp. NPDC006134. Taxonomy (NCBI): domain Bacteria; kingdom Bacillati; phylum Actinomycetota; class Actinomycetes; order Kitasatosporales; family Streptomycetaceae; genus Streptomyces; species Streptomyces sp. NPDC006134. The sequence goes on from NZ_JBEXTV010000001.1 coordinate 198,046, forward strand.
GGCGTTGCAGCAGGGCGCGGGGCTCGGCCCGGTCGCCGCGGGACTGGCGCTGGCGCCGCTGGCGGTGGTGTTCTTCGTCTTCTCGCTGGCGGGCCCGCGGCTGGTCACCCGCTACGGCACCCGCGTGGTGCCGGCGGGCGCGGTGCTCCAGGGCGCGGGCCTGGCCCTGATGGCGCTGGCCGCCTGGCGTTCCTGGCCGGACCTCGGCGTCGTCGAGCTCCTGCCGGGCGGGGCGCTCGCCGGCGCCGGCCAGGCGCTCCAGCTCCCGGTGATCTACCGGGTCGTCCTGTCGGAGGTCCCGCCCGCCCGCGCGGGCGTCGGCGGCGGCGTCATGTCCACCACCCAGCAGGCGTCCCTGGCCCTGGGCGTGGCCACCCTCGGCACCCTGTTCCTCTCCCTGATCCCGCCCCTGGGCATGCGGGACGCCCTGATGACGGCCCTCCTGGTCCAGCTGGCGGCGGTGACCCTGACGGGCCTGCTGAGCCTGCGCCTGCCCCGGACGGTGGCCTGAACGCGCGCCGCGACGCGCCGGTCCCCGGCACGGGCCCCGGACCCGGTTCCCGTGCCGGGGTCCTGCGCGCGGGTGGGAGGGAGGGCGCGGCCCGCATACGGCCCCAAAGTCGACTACGGGCAACGGCTCCCGACACCCTTTACGGCCAACTCCTCGCCCTCATGCACCGAACCGACCCAGTCACCCCGAAGAGCCTGGGGTCGTCCTGATACACGGCCCTGCACCATGTGGGCGACGGCCTGTTGTTCTGTTGACCACCCGTCTCGCACATACGCATGCGCACGAAGTCTCCCCAAAATCCGCACTGTTGATCCAACAATCGCCTGCAGGAATGACGTCTGGGCGCAGGTCGACCATCACGGGGGTGTTCATGGGCGTTGTGCTGCCGAGCCATCTGGACGAGGCTCTTGACCTGATCGGCGTGTCGTGGCCCAACGTCGACGAGGACGACTACCGCGCCATGGCGAACTCCATGCGGGAGTTCGCGGCCAGCCTGGAGAACGGAACGTTCGACCTGCACGCGTCGATCCAGGACATGCTCGGCGCCAACGAGGGGCCCGCCGTCGACGCGTTGGCCGCTCACTGGGACAAGGTCAAAGGCAAGCACCTGACCCGCCTGGCGGACATCGGGCGAGCCGCCGGCGACGGCCTGGACGCGGTCGCGGTGCTGATCGAGGGCGCTAAGCTCGCCGCGATTGCCCAACTCGGCATACTCGCGGCGGAAATCGCCGCCGCAGTGGCCGCGGCGCCGGTGACCCTGGGGTTGTCGTCACTGGCGGGTCTGGCGGGTACCCAGGCGTGCCGTATAGCGGTGAAACGAATTTTCAGAGAGGTCGAGCAGCAGGTCGTCGAAGAGATCATGTCCCGGGTGACGGCTCCGATCGAGGAGGCGATCGGAGCCATGGTCGGGGACCTGGTCGTTCAGACGGGCTCGAAAGCGCTGGGGCTGCAGGACGACGTGGACCTCGGCAAGACCGTCCAGGCGGGCAAGGAGTCCCTGCATGACGCGGGGAAGGCGTCCATGCAGATCGCCTCCGCCGGGTCGGGCGGCGGCGGATCAGGAGGCGGTTCCGGCGGTGGCGCAGGGAAGATCGGCGTCGACCTGGAGTCGTACACATCGCTGGAGAACGCGCTCAAGAGAGCGGGCGACCACTTCGACGGCGACAGCATGTCGCACTTCCACGCTGCGAAAAGACGCCAAGGAGCCACGCGCGGCAAGGACTCGATCGCGAATGCCGTGAACAGCGCCCTGGATACAGCTATGGAGGGAATCGAAAAGGGCGCAAAGAAAGCCGCGAAGCATGTCGGCGAGGACATGAAGAGCGGCGTAGGAAAAATGCGCGACAACCATCGAGACAACGATGAGAGTATCGCGCATAATCTCCACAAGATTCAGCGACGCGAGCCTGGCCGCGACGAATTGCGTCAACAGTTGGGCGAGACCCCTGTCTACCTTCTGAACGACCGGGGGAAGATACAGCGGCTTACACAGAATGGTCCTGCCGACCTGACGGACAGCGATCGGGAACTGCTCGGAATCCCGTTGAAGCTGACCGGCTCGAACAAGGACAGGCTGCCACCTCGACCCAAGAACCCGAACAACCCCTACGCCTGGGATCCCAAGGACACTCCGGAGCAGAGAAGAGCACGCCCCCGGAAGGAATCCACGAAGGTGCCCTTCTACGAGGATGAGCTGTCCCGGGCAACCGCCCTGGCGCGGCACGAGCAGAAAAGCTACGGGAACTACAATGCGGACAAGGAGACCAATCAACCGAAGTTCACCAGCAACAACTACGCCGCGGCGCACGTGGCGTACGACCATGAGGGCAAGCAGCAAGAGTTCATCCTGGTCGGCCGCAGCAACAACCCAGTCCATTCGGAGAAGGTCCTCGGCGTGCCATTCCTCGAAAACGGAACAGGCCAGCATGTGAAGGATCTCTACACGGAGCGGGAGCCATGCAGCGAAAGCAGTGACTGCGCGGCATGGATCCAGAAATATATGCCGCACGTCAATGTCACTCACAGTGTGGATTTCGGACCGGGGACGACGGAAAGTGGAAACCGCGAGATGGAGGAACGACTCAACAGAATGTACCCGGGTGAACGTCCCGCGAAGAGAAGCCCGTGGACCAACTTCCAGGGTCTGCACCCGCAGCACTGATTGATAGCATCGCGGACAGCCGTCCCCGAGTGAGAGCCGAAAAGCATCGATGAGCCCTATGATCGACCGAGCCAGGATGGAGTCGGTCTTCGATGAGTTGGTCACCTTGAACGACGAACCGCTCGCCGTCATCGCTCACGAGCCGACCCGCGCGTTCCTGCGAGATGTCGGCCTGCCGGAGCGGGAGCAGTGGTTCGAGGCCGACGGATACCTCGTCGACGGTGACCTCAGAGTGGGTGGTGAAGCCTGGCAGGCCGTCCAGGAGCGGTACTCCGACTGCCCGTTCGACATGTCATCCTGGCTGACATTGGGCGGCATCGGCATGGACACCGTCGCCGTCGACACCGTCACAGGAGTTGTGTACTGCATCCCGGAAGATCGCTACATACATGTACTCAACAGCAGTGTCGATGCACTGGGGTACTTCTTGTACGAACTCGAGATGGAACGGCCGGAATACGACGGCGAGGCCGCCGGCGACGCGGGATTCGACCCCGAGGGAGCCGAACAGCGGCTGCTGACCCTGATGCGCCGGGCCGATCCTGTCGCCGTGGAGAGCCCCGACTCGTCCTGGTACATGGTCCTGCGTTACGTGCGTAACGCCCTGATGGACTGAACCCCGAGGAGACACCGACGTGCCCCCCACCGGCGCCCCCTTCATCGACCGCTTCGGCCCTGCCGGAGTCCGCCGTTTCGGCACCACCCCGAACCCACTCCTCCTCCCTCTCCGGGTGATGCCGTACTTCCACACCCTGCCGGACGAGCCGGAGTCCCTGCTCGCCTACGCGGACTCCATAGGCAAGCGACTGGACGAGGAGGACCAAGCCTCCTGGACCCGCCTGGGTTCGGACCGCGCCTTCGAGCTGTGCGTGACGGGTGAGGGCGACGTCCGGGGGGTGCTCATCGGGTACGCCGAGCCCGACCGGTTCGTGAGCTCCGCCCCTGCTCTGTTCGCCGAGGCGCTGCTGGAGCTGGACATCCTCCTGGAGGTCCTCGGCGCCGCCGAGACCCCGGAAGACGCCTCGGCGGCCTTCCGCACCACGCTGGAGACACTGAGTGCCGCCGACCCCCGTGCTTTCGAGGACCCGGAGAACTGGTGGCCGCTGGTGCTGGAGGACATCCGCACCACCGCGAGCGTCGAGGCGTACGCGACGTTCGAGTTCACCGATCCGGACGGCGGCAGACACCTGGTCACCGAGTCGGGGGCTCTGTGCGCGCATCCCGAGGAACGCACCTGGTCGAAGATGTACGAGGCTGGCATCGAGCCGGAACAGGTGACCCGCATCCACACCGAGCTGGAAGCATGCTTCATGCCGGGCCACTACTGCTCGATGTGGTTGGAGCTGATGTTCCCCGACGCCTCGCTCACCCACAACGTGTCGTACGGCGACACCGCCTCCGAACGAGCCAAGGGCATCCGCCAGCTGCGGGAAGCCACCCGCCCCCAGGCTCCTGGGACGCGATAAGCCGTGCGGACGGAGCCCCGCGCCGACACCGCCACAGCCGTCTGGCCGCACCTCGACAGTCCCCTCGCCCGTGCCGCCCAGTCGCTGCTGTCTTGGGCCGCAGACTCCGGAGACGTCAGCGGATCCGGGGACTCCACACCGCGCACCGCCGTCGTCATCGGCCCGCCAGGGGCGGGCAAGAGCCGGCTGCTGGCCTCGTTCGTCGCGGGGGTGGCGAAGGCATCCTCCGACCCGCGCATCACCGTCCACGCCGTGGGCCTCGCCGCAGGCCAGGTCGTCCAGACCCTGGCCTGGCAGATAGGTCGGCATCTGGGCTACGGCCCGGTCGAACCGGACGAGTTGCTGCGGCGTCTGGGCGCCGATCCGCGACCGGTCCTGCTGGTCGTCACCGACCTGCACCGGTCCGGACGGGGTCCCGCAGACCTGCCCGCCGCCCGGCCCGGCGCAGTTGTGGACAACCTCATCACTCCCTTGAGAGCGCTGGCGAACGTCCGCATGATCGTCGAATCCGACACCCCGGAACTGCTTGGTGCGGAAGACCTGCTGATCGTGGACATGCCCTCGGCGCCGGATGCCTCACAGACGGTCGCGCATGCGGACGCGCATTCACCGGCGCCCCCAGGCGAAGCCGCGACACCGCTGCTCCCGGGCAGCGACTGGCGCGCGGCGACGCCCGACGAGCGCGAACACGCCCTCGACCGGGCGCTGGCCGCCGGCACGGCCCATGAACTGCTCAGGGACCCCGGCTATCTGGTATACGGCTCGGTGCCGGCCATCACCGCCGCCCTTGCCGACCCGAGGATTCCGCAACCACCGGGTCTACGGGCCATCTGGGCCGAGGCCGCCCCGGCGTTGTCCGCGCCGGATCTGCCGGATGTCCAGCGGGCCGCGATCCTGCACACCGCCTCGGTCGGCATGAACCCACGGCTGGCCGAGTACCTGCGGCCACTGGCCGAGGCCAGCCCGTGGATGACCCGTTGGTCACTGCCGACACGCACCGCCACCGCTCTCGCGCTCCTGCCCGCCGGCACCGCGCCGGACACGTCCGGCGGCGCCTTCGTCTCGGCGGACTCATTGGGCCGCCTGACCCAGTACGCGCTCACCGGTGGGCAGGCGCTCGCGCCCCTTCCGTCCGGTACCGCGTGGCAGCCCGCAGCGCTCGGCCCGGTGTCGTCCGACTGCCTGCTGGCCCTCGACCGCTCGGGCACCCTGCGCCTTCTCCCTCTCACCCCCGACGCACCGGCGCCTATTGGGCTCGGATCGCTCATGCTCCACCACAACGCCGCCTCGCTCGCCGCTCCCCCGGATTTCTCGGACCGGCCCACCGCCGTCGCGGTGACCGCCCGGTACGCGGCCGTCGGCGACGGGCGCGGCCGTGTCCACCTCTGGCCCCTGGGCCGCCCCGTCCCCGAGCCCGGCACGTTCCAGCCGCACCGCTCCGCCGTGACCGGCGTGGCCTGCCTGGAGGTCGACAACACCCTCCTGGTCGTCACAGGGGGCCTCGATGGCACGGTCGCCCTGTGGGACTCCGTCACCGCCGAGCCCATGAAGAACCCGGTGGAGCGCCGTAACGCCCTGCCCACCGCCCCCGCCGTCGCCGACACCGACGCCGGGCCGGTGCTCGCCGTCGCCTGGTCCGACCGGCGCCTCCACCTGTGTCACCTGCTCAGCGGGCGAATGACCGCGCTGCCAGTGCTGTCCCCCGTCCACGGTCTCGCCCTCACCAGTGACGCCCACCTGCTGATCGCCGGGCGCGAGGGGATACGCCTCATCAAGATCGATCTGACCACTCTGTGGGCCAGAAGAGAGCAGTAAAGGCCGCACCGAACGCCGAACGCCGAATCCTGTAGGGCCGGAGCGCAAGCCGGGGGCGGCGCCCTGGCGGACCTGCTGAGCCTGCGCCTGCCACGGACGGTGGCCTGAGCGCGCGCCGCGGCGCAACAGTCCCCGGCACGGGAGCCGGGGCCGGTTCCCGTGCCGGGGCCCCATGCGCGCGAGAGGGACGGCGGACCTGCGCGGACAGGCACCCGGACTGCGCCCGTTCGACATGTCGTCCTGGCTGACCTGACCGTATGGCGGCTCAGCCGGTGAGCCCGGCCCGCCGCAGCAGCTTCAGCCAGTCCTCGTACTCCGCCGGCTCGTCGTCGGCCAGGGCGAGCCGCGCGTACGCGGCAGGAGTGGCCAGCCGCTCCAGGAAGAACTCCTCCAGCCCCCGCGCCGGCCGCTCGAAGCGCTCCGCGTCGACCCAGTCGGCGCCTTCCTCCAAGGCGCCGAGAACGCCGCCGCCCGTGCGGTCGAGGAACACGGGCGCCTGGTTGATCACCCCGACGCAGAACAGCTTCTCCGGGGACAGCGGCAGCGGGGAGCCGACCACCGGCTCGCAGTAGAACTGGTGCTCCACGGCCTCCTCCAGGCCGAAGAGCCGCACGGACGGCCCGCAGTCCGCGCCGTCCAGCACCCGGCAGAAGTCCAGGAACTCCCGCGGCACCCCGTCGGCCTCCGCGGTGGCCGCCGTCTTCTCGCCGATCGTCCCGCCGAGCGTGAACCCGAGCAGATCCGCGCTCTTCGCCAGCGCCGACCGCAGGGCGTCCACCGTCGCGATCAGACGGGACGGCCCAGGGCCCGCGCCGGTCATCCGGCCACCACCTGAATGTCACCTCCGAGGAGATCGCCCGTCCCGTCCGGGACCGCCGGGCGGAACCGGTGCCGACGCCGAACGCCGGGCGGGCCGAGTGACTCGGCCCGCCCGGCGTTCGAGGACGAGGCGCGTGCGGGGCCCGGGCGAGGGCCCGGCGGGTCCTAGCAGCCGATCAGGCGCGCGGCCAGGTAGCCCTCGATCTGGTCCAGCGACACCCGCTCCTGCTTCATGGAGTCGCGCTCGCGGACCGTCACCGCGTTGTCCTCCAGCGTGTCGAAGTCGACCGTCACGCAGAACGGCGTGCCGATCTCGTCCTGGCGGCGGTAGCGGCGGCCGATGGCGCCGGCGTCGTCGAACTCGATGTTCCAGTTCTGCCGGAGGGTCTGGGCGAGGCCCTTGGCCTTCGGGGACAGCTCCGGGTTGCGGGAGAGCGGGAGCACCGCGACCTTGACCGGGGCCAGGCGGTGGTCGAGGCGCAGCACGGTGCGCTTCTCCATCTTGCCCTTGGCGTTGGGCGCCTCGTCCTCGACGTAGGCGTCCAGCAGGAACGCCAGCATCGCGCGGCCGACACCGGCCGCGGGCTCGATGACGTACGGCGTCCAGCGCTCGCCGGCCTCCTGGTCGAAGTAGGAGAGGTCCTGGCCGGAGGCCTTGGCGTGGGCGGAGAGGTCGTAGTCGGTGCGGTTGGCGACGCCCTCCAGCTCACCCCACTCGCTGCCGCCGAAGTTGAAGCGGTACTCGATGTCGGCGGTGCGCTTGGAGTAGTGGGAGAGCTTCTCCTTCGGGTGCTCGTACCACCGCATGTTCTCCTCGCGCAGGCCCAGGCCGGTGTACCAGTTCCAGCGCTGCTCCATCCAGTACTCCTGCCACTTCTCGTCCTCGCCCGGCTTGACGAAGAACTCCATCTCCATCTGCTCGAACTCGCGGGTGCGGAAGATGAAGTTGCCGGGCGTGATCTCGTTGCGGAAGGACTTGCCCATCTGCGCGATGCCGAACGGCGGCTTGCGGCGCGAGGTGGTCTGCACCTGGGCGAAGTTGGTGAAGATGCCCTGCGCGGTCTCGGGGCGCAGGTAGGCGACGGAGCCGGAGTCCTGCGTCGGGCCGAGGTGGGTGGACAGCAGGCCCGAGAACTGCTTGGGCTCGGTGAACTGGCCCTTGGTGCCGCAGTTGGGGCAGTTGATGTCGGCGAGGCCGTTCTCCGGGGCCCGGCCCTTCTTCTCCTCGTACGCCTCTTCCAGGTGGTCGGCGCGGAACCGCTTGTGGCAGGAGGTGCACTCGGTGAGCGGGTCGGTGAAGGTGGCGACGTGGCCGGAGGCGACCCACACCTCGGGGGCGAGGATCACGGACGAGTCGATACCGACGACGTCCTCGCGCGACGTCACCATGTAGCGCCACCACTGGCGCTTGAGGTTCTCCTTGAGCTCGACACCCAGCGGACCGTAGTCCCAGGCGGCGCGCTGACCGCCGTAGATCTCACTGCAGGGGAATACGAAGCCACGGCGCTTGCTCAGGCTGACGATGGTGTCGATCTTGTCGGCGGCCACGGTGCTCTCTTCATTACGACGACGGGCGTTGAAGCGAGACGCTTCAGAGCGAATGCCTCAGGGTACCGGCGAGTGCTCCCCCTCAATCAAATCGGTGCCGGGTAGGGGCCGCAGCTCGGGGGCCCCTTCCGTGCCGCCCCGGGTCCCGCGGGGGCCGCTCAGGACGTTTGTTGACAACCGTTTCCATATTTGTTGAAAATGAGTGTCATGAACGTACGACGACACCGCATATCCGGGATACCCGGGATCGCGCTCGCGGCCACCGCCGCGCTCGGCCTCGGCACCCTCACCGCCTGCTCCTCCGACAGCGCGGCGGCAGGCGGCTCGGACAAGTTCGACGTCGTCGCGTCGTTCTACCCGATGGCCTTCCTCGCCGAGCAGATCGGCGGCGACCACGTGAAGGTCACCAGCCTCACCGAGCCGGGCCAGGAGCCGCACGACCTGGAGATCAGCGCCAAGCAGACCGCGCAGCTGGAGGAGTCCGACGCGGCGCTCTACCTCAAGGGCCTCCAGCCCTCCGTCGACGAGGCGATCACCCAGTCCGGGATCAAGACGAAGATCGACGCCGCGGCGCTCACCTCGCTGGAGGAGCACGGCACCGAGGTCGGCGGCCACGCCGACGAGCACTCCGGCGACCACGCCGACGAGCACGCCGAGGAACACGGCCACGAGCACGAGCACGAGCACAGCCACGAGGCCGAGGGCGGCCAGGACCCCCACATCTGGCTGGACCCGGTGAAGTACGCCGAGGTCGCCGAGGGCGTCGGCAAGGCCTTCGAGAAGGCCGACCCCGACCACGCCGCCGACTACAAGAAGAACACCGAGGCCCTGGTGAAGCGGCTCGGCGAGCTGAACACGAAGTTCGAGACGGGCCTGAAGGACACCGAGACCAAGGTCTTCATCACCACCCACGCCGCCTTCGGCTACCTCGCCGAGCGCTACGGCCTGACCGAGGAGGCCATCAGCGGCCTCGACCCCGAGTCGGAGCCCAGCGCCGCCCGCGTGAAGGACCTGTCGGAGACGGCGAAGGCCGACGGCGTCTCCACCGTCTTCTACGAGACCCTCGTCAGCGACAAGACCGCGAAGACCCTCGCCGCCGACGCGAACCTGAAGACGGACGTCCTCGACCCGATCGAGGGCATCACCGACCGGTCCCGCGGCGACGACTACTTCCAGGTCATGGAAGCCAACCTCAAGGCCCTCCAGCAGGCCCTGGGAGCGAAGTGACACACCCCCCGGAGGGCGGCATGAACGAGCCCGTCACAGCACCTGCCGCAGCGCCCGTCACAGCACCTGCCGCAGCGCCCGTCACAGCATCTGCCGCAGCGCCCGTGGAAGGGTCCGCGGAAGAGCCCGTCATATCCCTGCGCGGCGTCCGCGCCGAACTGGGCGCGCGCCCCGTCCTGCGCGGCATCGACCTCACCGTGCGCCGCGGCGAGGTCGTCGCGCTGCTCGGCGCGAACGGCTCGGGCAAGTCGACGGCCGTGCGCAGCGTCATCGGCCAGGTGCCCGTCAGCGCCGGGGAGATCGAGCTGTTCGGCACCCCGCGGCGCCGGTTCCGCGACTGGGCGCGCGTGGGGTACGTCCCGCAGCGCACCACGGCCGCGGGCGGCGTGCCCGCGACGGTGGCGGAGGTCGTCTCCTCCGGCCGGCTGTCCCGGACCCGCTTCGGCGTCTTCCGCAAGGCCGACCGCGAGGCGGTCCGCCGGGCCCTGGAACTGGTCGGCATGGCGGACCGCGCCAAGGACTCCGTGAACGCCCTCTCCGGCGGCCAGCACCAGCGCGTGCTCATCGCCCGCGCGCTCGCCGCCGGCCCCGAGCTGCTGATCATGGACGAGCCGATGGCCGGCGTCGACCTGGCCAGCCAGGAGGTGCTGGCGGCGACGCTCAGGGAGCAGGTCGCGGCGGGCGCCACCGTCCTGCTGGTCCTGCACGAGCTGGGCCCGCTGGAGCCGCTGATCGACCGGGCGGTCGTCCTGCGCGACGGCTGCGTCCTGCACGACGGCCCGCCCCCCAAGGCCGTCGGCCAGCACGCGCTGCCCGGCCACGACCACGTCCACCCGCACGCACCGGCGGGCGCCGAACCGGTCCGCACCGGACTGCTGAGCTGAGAAGCCCCACCATGGAAATCCTGAACTACGCCTTCATGCAGCGGGCGCTCGTCGCGGCCGTCCTGGTCGGCATCACCGCCCCCGCCGTCGGCATCTACCTCGTGCAGCGCCGCCAGGCCCTGATGGGCGACGGCATCGGCCACGTGGCGATGACCGGCGTCGGCCTCGGCTTCCTGCTGTCCTGGTCGCCGGTGTGGATGGCGACCCTGGTCTCCGTGCTCGGCGCGGTCCTGATGGAACTGATCCGCTGGTACGGCAAGACGCGCGGCGACATCGCCCTCGCCATGCTCTTCTACGGCGGCATGGCCGGCGGCGTCATGTTCATCAACCTCGCGCCGACCGGCTCCAACGCCAACCTCACCTCGTACCTGTTCGGCTCCCTGTCCACGGTCTCCGAGTCCGACGTGACGGCCATCTGTCTCCTGGCCGCCTTCGTGGTCCTGGTCACCCTGGGCCTGCGCCGCCAGCTCTTCGCGGTCAGCCAGGACGAGGAGTTCGCGCGGGTCACCGGGCTGCCGGTGCGCGCGCTGAACCTGCTGACGGCGATCACGGCGGCGGTCACCGTCACCGTCGCCATGCGCGTGGTGGGCCTGCTGCTGGTGTCGGCGCTGATGGTCGTCCCCGTGGCGGCGGCCCAGCAGCTCAGCCGCAGCTTCGCCGCGACGTTCGCCATCGCCGTCGCGGTCGGCGTGGCCGTGACCCTCGGCGGCACCGTCACCTCGTACTACCAGGACGTGCCGCCCGGCGCGACGATCGTGCTGCTGACCATCGGCGCGTTCATCGTGCTGACGGCGCTGGCGGCTCCGCTGGCCCGGCGGCGCGCGCGGGCGGCAGCCGCCGCGCACCCCTCCGGCGACCCGGCGGAGTGCACGATTCCGGCCAGCCGGGGGGCCGGCGACGCGGCCGGCGTCTGACCGCTGTCGGTCCGGGCTGGCACAATGACCCGGGCAAGGAGCAGACGTGAGGAGGCAACCGGTGACGACCGCTGGACCGCCCGTGAAGGGACGCGCCACCCGGCAGCGCGCCGCCGTGGCGGCGGCCCTCGCCGAGGTCGACGAGTTCCGCAGCGCGCAGGAGCTCCACGACATGCTCAAGCACAAGGGCGACTCGGTCGGGCTCACCACGGTCTACCGCACCCTCCAGTCCCTCGCCGACGCCGGCGAGGTCGACGTGCTGCGCACCGCCGACGGCGAGTCCGTCTACCGCCGCTGCGCCAGCGACGACCACCATCACCACCTGGTGTGCCGCTCCTGCGGCAAGGCGGTCGAGGTCGAGGGCCCGGCCGTGGAGAAGTGGGCGGAGGCCATCGCCGCCGAACACGGCTACGTCAACGTGGCGCACACGGTGGAGATCTTCGGCACGTGCGCGGAGTGCGCGGCGAAGTCGTGATGCGGTGAAGGCGCGTGAAAGCGGGATGCGCTGAAAGCGGGACGCGCTGAAGGCGTGATGCAGCCGTGATGCGGCGATCCGGTGACCTAGTGATCTAGTGATCCGGTCACCGTGACCGTCCCGGGGGGCGCCTGGCGCCCCCCGGAGCCGTTCTCCCGCCCTACTGCTGCCTGCCCTCCATGGCCAGCAGCTCCTCGTTCGGGATCGCCCCGCCGAAGCGGCGGTCGCGGGAGGCGAACTCCAGGCACGCCCGCCACAGGTCGCGGCGGTCGAAGTCCGGCCACAGCACGTCCTGGAAGACCATCTCGGCGTACGCGCTCTGCCACAGCAGGTAGTTGGAGGTGCGCTGCTCGCCGCTGGGCCGCAGGAACAGGTCCACGTCCGGCATGTCCGGGTAGTAGAGGTACTTCGCGAAGGTCTTCTCGGTCACCTTCGACGGGTCGAGCCGGCCGGCCCGCACGTCCTCGGCCAGCGCCTGCGCCGCGTCCGCGATCTCGGCCCGGCCGCCGTAGTTCATGCAGAAGTACAGCGTGAGCCGGTCGTTGTCCTTGGTCTGCTCCTGGGCGATCTGGAGCTCCTTGGCCACCGACCGCCACAGCTTCGGCATCCGCCCCACCCAGCGCACCCGCACACCCAGCTCGTCGAGCTGGTCGCGGGACTTGCGGATGAAGTCGCGGTTGAAGTTCATCAGGAAGCGGACCTCGTCCGGGGAGCGCTTCCAGTTCTCGGTGGAGAAGGCGTACAGGGAGATCGCGCCCACGCCCATCTCGATCCCGCCCTGGAGCACGTCCAGCACCCGCTCGGCGCCGACCTTGTGCCCCTCGGTGCGCGGCAGCCCGCGCTCCTTCGCCCAGCGCCCGTTGCCGTCCATGACGATCGCCACATGGTTCGGGACCAGCTCACCGGGGAGCTTCGGGGGCCGCGCGCCGGACGGGTGCGGTTCCGGCGCCTTGTACTCCCGGCGCTGACGCCCCAGGAATCCGCGTACGGCCATGTGTCTCTCGTCTCCCTCTAGCTCTCGCTCTTGCTCTCGCTCTTACTTTTCGACGTACCGCAGGGAGCGCAGGCCGCGCTCCAGGTGCCAGTGCAGGTACGCGGACACCAGCCCGCTGCCCTCCCGGACGTACCGCGGCTCGCACGCGTCCGCGGTCTCCCAGTCTCCCGTGAGCAGCGCGCCGAGGAGTTCCAGGGCCTGCGGCGAGGGTACGACGCTGCCGGGCACCCGGCAGTCGGCGCAGACCGAGCCGCCGGAGGCCACGGAGAAGAACCGGTTGGGTCCCGGCATGCCGCACTTCGCGCAGTCGCCGAAGCTCGGGGCGTACCCGTTGACGGCGAGGGAGCGCAGCAGGAACGCGTCGAGGACGAGGTGCGGGGCGTGCTCGCCGCGGGCGAGGGTGCGCAGCGCGCCGACGAGCAGCAGGTACTGCTGGACCGCCGGTTCGCCCTCGTGGTCGGTGAACCGCTCGGCGGTCTCCAGCATGGCGGTCCCGGCGGTGTAGCGGGCGTAGTCCGTCACGATGCCGCCGCCGTACGGCGCGATGGTCTCGCTCTGCGTGCACAGCGGCAGCCCGCGCCCCACCAGCTCGCTGCCCCGCGCGAAGAACTGCACGTCGACGTGGGAGAAGGGCTCCAGCCGCGCGCCGAACTTGGACTTCGTCCGCCGGACGCCCCGGGCCACGGCGCGTACGCGGCCGTGACCGCGGGTGAGCAGGGTGATGATCCGGTCCGCCTCACCCAGCTTCTGGGTGCGCAGCACGATGCCGTCGTCGCGGAACAGACTCATGACCCCATTCTGCCTGTCCCGCCCGCCCCCTCCGTCACGGGAAGCACCACGGGTGCTCCGTCACCGGAAGGCGGGCAGGGGCGCGGACGGGTCCCGCAGCCAGGAGCGGGCACGCTCGCGCAGGTCGGCCGGGAGCCGCCCGGCGAGGTCGGCGACGGTGACCGCGCGCAGCGAGTCCCGCCAGGCGCGGTCGGCGTCGTACATCACCTGCGCCACCCCGCACGGGCCCGTGCAGCGGTCGGCCGGGAGGGCGCAGGCGCCGCGCTGCCGGATCTCCGTGCAGACGAACGGCGGGGCGGTGCCCTCGATCGCCTCGACGACGTCGAGCACGGTGATCCGCGCGGCGGGCCGCGCCAGCCGGAATCCGCCGCGCGGCCCGGAGGTGGCGACCAGGACGCCGCCCTGCACCAGGGACTTCAGGTGCTTGGCGAGGTAGGCGACGGGCAGCCCGTAGTACCCGGCGAGGGTGGTGCGCGAGACGGCCTCGCCCTCCTCGGCCTGGACCAGCAGGACGCAGCAGTGGACGGCCCACTCGACGCCTTGGGACAGCTTCATGGGTCGCCAGATTACTCGGCGGGCGACCGGGATATGGACTTGATGGATATTCGATGTCGATGATAGCGATGATGACCATGACCTCATCAGCCCGCCGCCCGGCGTCCCCCACCGCAGCCGCAACCGCAGCCGCGGCCACGCCCCCGCCCGTCCCCGGCACCCCCGGCCCCCGTGAGTGGCGCATGCTCGCCGTCGCGCTGAGCGGCACTTTCATGGCGAGTTTCGACCTCTTCGTGGTCAACATCGCCACCGAGGCGCTGCGGACCGGGCTCCACGCGAGCGAGGGCGCGCTGGAACTCGTCGTCGCCGGGTACGCCTTCGCGTACGCGGCGGGACTGGTGACCGGCGGACGCCTAGGCGACCGGTACGGCTACCGGCGGATGTTCGTCACCGGCATGGCCGCCTTCACCCTCGCCTCGCTGCTGTGCGGGCTGGCCCTGTCACCGGGGCAGCTCGTCGCGGCCCGCCTCGCCCAGGGGCTGGCGGCGGCCGTGCTGGTGCCCCAGGTGCTCTCCCTGGTCACCACCCGCTTCCCGGCGGCCCACCGGGGCCGGGCCACCGCCTGGTACAGCGCCGCCGGCGGCATCGGCGCCGTAGCCGGTCAGCTGCTGGGCGGGCTGCTCCTCCAGGCCGACGTGCCGGGCCTGGGCTGGCGCGCGGTCTTCCTGGTGAACGTGCCGGTGGGCGCCGTCGCCGCCGCTCTCGCCGTACGCTTCCTGCCTCCGCCCGCGCCGCGGGGCGTCCCGGCCGCCCGTTTCGACCTGCGGGGCGCGGCCGGTGTGACGCTGACCCTCGGCCTGCTCCTCGCGCCCCTGTCCCTGGGCCGGGAACAGGGCTGGCCGCTGTGGACGTGGGCGAGCCTGGCGGCGGCCGTTCCGGCGGGTGCGCTGACGCTGCGCGGGCAACGGTCCCTGCGACGGCGCGGTGGCGCCCCGGTGCTGGACCCGGCGCTGCTGCGCAACCGCCCGTATGTGACGGGCGTGGCCGCGGTCGCCCTCTTCCAGCTCTACTTCGGCGCCTACATGTTCACCCTCGCCCTCCTGCTCCAGGCCGGGCTGGGCCAGGACCCCCTCACCGCGGCCCTCGTCTTCCTGCCCGCGGCCGTGCTCTTCAGCGCCGCCTCGCTGCTCAGCGGACGGCTCACGGCCCGCCACGGCAGGGCGGTGCCCGCGGCCGGGGGCGCGCTGGCGGTCGCGGGCCTGGCCGCACTCGTGGCCCAACTGGCCGTCTGCGGCGACCGGGTGGCGCTCCCGGCCCTGGTGGCCACCCTCGCCGTGATCAGTCTCGGCAACGGCCTGCTGCTGCCTCCCCTGATCGGTTTCGCCCTGGCCGAGGTGGGCCCCGAGGCGGCCGGGGCGGCGTCCGGCGTGGTCAACACGGCCCAGCAGTTCGCCGCGTCCCTCGGGGTCGCCGTGTTCGGCGCCCTGTTCTTCACGGCGGCGGGACCCGGGCTGCGGTCGGCGGCCTCGGGCATGGCGGCCGTCGGCGTGGCCTACGGCGCCCTGGTCGCGGTGGTACTGGCCCTGCTGTGGGCCGGGGCCCGGCGCGGGAGGGCCTGACGGCCGCCCGGGCCCCGGCGCCCCCTTCAAGGAACCTCGCCCCGGCTGCGCGCGTTCGCGTACGCCGTCACCGCGCTGATCCGCTCCGCCTGGGTGGCGCAGCGCACGGCACCCGGGTCGGCGTCCCACTCCCGGCCACCGCCGTACGGACGCAGTTGCACGTACGGCCCTTCGTGTCCCATGACGATCCCGAGTCGCCCCGTACGGGTGTCGACCACATACGCCCCGACGGGCGGCTTCACCGCAGCACCGCCGCGAGCCGGCGGGCGGTCTCCACGGAACACCGCCCCAATTCGATGAGCGGGCAGGGCGTCCGCCGCGCAAGACTCACCGGGTCGACACCGAGCGACGGAAGGGTAATTCCGGCCTTCGCCAGCGCCGCCCGCAATTCTTCCACCACCTCCTCCGCCTCTTCGGCACAGAGCTCAGAATGTTGTTCCTTCAACGTGCTCCCCTTCCCTTTCTCTTTTCCCTCTTTATATCTCCAGCATGATGCCCCACACCTACACTCGGCAGGAGACGACGCTCTACAAGAGCGAAGCAGCTCAAGGGGGTTGGTCATGGCCAATGGTTCACACGGATCACGGCAGGCGGCCTGGGAGTTCTTCGGCGCGGAACTCAAGCGGCGCCGGGAGGACGCGGGGCTCACTCAGGTGGAACTGGGGGCGCGCGTCTTCGTCTCCGGTGCCTATATCGGGCAGTTCGAGCAGGCCATTCGAAAACCTCAGCTCGATATCGCCCAGCGGATCGACGAGGTACTGCAATCCGACGGTATTTTCGAGCGGTTGTGCCGCAAACTCATCAAGGACCAGCCGTATCGGGAGTACTTCGCTCACGTAGTGGAGCTGGAGCGGCTGGCGACGGAGATCTGCGAGTACGCGCCGACGGTGGTCCCCGGGCTCCTCCAGACCCGGGAGTACGCGCGGGCGGTGTTCCTGGCCAACAACCCACTCGCCACCGAGGAGTACATCGAGGAGCTGATCAAGGGCCGCATGGACCGGTCGCGGCTTCTCAAGGACGCAACACGCCCCGTGTATTGGGTGATCCTGCACGAGACGGCGCTGCGCATCCCCGTCGGCGGACCGCAGGTCATGGCCCACCAACTGGACCGCCTCGCGGCCCTGTCGCGCGAGCGCGTGGCCGTGCTCCAGGTGTTGCCGTTCGCGGCGGGCGCGCACCCGGAGATGGGCAAGCTGATGAAGCTCATGGAGTTCGATGACGCGCCGCCGACCGTCTATACAGAGGGGGTGCTTTCAGGAAGGTTGCTGGACGAGCCGACGGTGGTGAAGCGAACCCGCTCGTCCTACGATCTGCTCAGGGCCGCCGCGTTGTCGACCGAGGCGTCCCTGGCCCTGATCGAGTCGGCGGCGGAGGACTACAGACGATGCGCGAGTACGACCTGACCAACGCGAGCTGGCGCAAGAGCAGCTACAGCGGCGGCAACGGCGGGGAGGACTGCGTCGAGGTCGCCCACGACTTCCCCGGCGCCGCCCGCTGGCGCAAGAGCAGCTACAGCGACGGCAACGGCGGCGACTGCGTCGAGGTAGCCGACGGAGTCCCCGGCGTCGTCCCCGTCCGGGACAGCAAGGTGCCCGGTGGGCCCGTGGTCGTCGTCGGGGCGGCGGCCTGGGCGGCGTTCGTCCGCTCGGGGGCATCCCGAGGTCCCGCCCTGGGGTAAACCCCCATGGGAATGGGGTTGTTGCCCGGATGTGAGGGACGCCGGTGGTGCGTGAGGCTCATGGCATGACGCAGCCCGGGAAAACCCAGCAGCTCCGCCGGGGCGCCGCCCTCGTCGGTGCCTCCGCCGTCCTCCTCATGCTCACCGCGCCCGTGACCGCCTCCGTGGCCGCGGCTTCCCCACCGGCCGCCCCGGCCGCCCCGGCCGCCGCCTCGCTCGACTGGACCCCGTGCGCGGGCGGCGCCGCCGTGGACCCCCGCCAGCGGTGCGCCACCGTCCGGGTCCCCCTGGACCACGCCGACCCGGACGGCCCGCGTATCGACATCGCCGTCTCCCGCATCCCGAGCGAGAAGCCCGCCGCCCGGCGCGGAACGCTCTTCCTCATCCCGGGCGGACCGGGCGGCTCCAGTCTCAACGACCCCTCGGGCAAGGGGCAGAGGCTGCCGCAGGAGGTCCGGGACGCCTACGACCTGATCGGGTTCGCCCCGCGCGGGCTCGCCCCCTCCACCTCCGTGAGCTGCGGACTGGAGTACGGCGACCTCTCCCCCACCAGAACGCGTCCCTGGCCCGCCCCGGACGGCTCGATCGACGGCAACTTCGCCACCGCCCGCCGCATGGCGGACGCCTGTGCCCGCAACGGCGGCGAGCTGATCAAGCACCTGAGCACGGCCGACGAGGCCCGTGACCTCGACCGGATCCGGGCCGCGCTCGGCGAGCGCCGCATCTCCGCGTGGGGAGTGTCGTACGGGACGTACGTGGGAGCCGTCTACGGCGAGCTGTTCCCGCACCGCACCGACCGCATCGTGCTGGACAGCAACGACGACCCCGACCCCGTCCGGGTCAACCGCGCCTGGCTCGCCGCGTACGAGCGGGGCGTGGAGGACACGTTCCCCCACTTCGCGGCGTGGGCGGCGGCGCCCGGCAACCCGGACCGGGTGGCGCGGCGGGCGGCGGACGTACGGCCGCTGTTCCTGCGCCTGGCCGCCCGCCTCGACCGGGAGCCGATCCCCTGGCCCGGGGCCGACCCGGCCGAGCTGAACGGCAACGTGCTGCGCCAGACCATGCTGGACAGCCTGTACGCGCCCGGCCGCTACCCGGCCCTGGCCGAGCTGATACGGGCCGCGCAGCGCGGCACGGTGCCGCCCGCGCCGGCCACCCCGCCCGAGGCCGTGCTCCAGAACGTCACCGCCGTGAGCGTGGGCACCGTCTGCAACGACGTGGCCTGGCCCGCCTCGGCCGCCGCGTACGAGAAGGACGTCGCCGAGAGCCGGGCGGCGTACCCGCTCACCGCGGGCATGCCGCGGAACGCGCTGCTGTGCGCCGCCTGGCCGTATCCGCCCCGGGAGGCACCCGTGCGGATCACCGGCCGCGGGCCGTCGAACATCCTCCTCGTCCAGAACGCCCGGGACGTCGCCACCCCGCTCGCCGGGGCCCTGAAGCTCCGCGAGGCGCTCGGCCGGCGCGCGGTCATGGTCACCAACGACGCCACCGGCCACAACGCCTACCTGGCCAACGGCACCGCCTGCGGCGACCGCGCGGTCTCCCGCTTCCTGGCCACCGGGGAGCGGCCCGAGCGGGACGTCCGCTGCGGCTGACCCCGGCCTGCGGGAGGCGTCGCGCCGGGCGCGGGACGGCAGGGGTCACGACGAGGGCGTACGCGCCTCCGTCAGCAGCCGCGTCACGTCCTCGGCGCAGAGGGTCAGCGCCGCGCCGACGGTGGCGAGGACGTCCCGTTCGGCGGGGGTGTACGGGCCGTCGGCCAGGGCGATGCGGGCGCCCGTGAGCAGGATCGAGGCGCGGCCGGCGGGGGCGAGGTGCGGGGCCAGCGGGTCCAGCGCCTCGTGCAGCTCTATGGCCAGACCGGGCACACAGGGCTCCTCGTAGTACCGCCCGGTGTCCGCCTCCACCGCCTCGACCAGCGCGGCCAGCCGCTCCTCGGTGCAGTCCTCGAAGCCGGCCGCGCGCACGGCGACGGCGGCCGTGTGCAGCGCCGTGCGGGAGCCGGTGCCGCCCGCGGCGAGGACCGCGAGGGCGACGGTGTGGACGGCGTCGCGGAGCATCGCGGAGAAACGGCGGGTCGTCGGGTGGTCCAGGACGCCGGTGCCGAAGCGCTCCTGGCAGGCCGCGCACTCGACGACCGGCCCCGTCTCGCCGCGCGGCAGCACGGGCACCCCGAGCAAGGTGAAGCGGCGGCGGCCGGTGAGGCGCTGGTAGTTGCGGTCGCCCCCGCAGCCGGGGCAGAAGAACTCCCCGTCCCCGGCGGGCGTCCATGCGGTACGGGTGCCCAGGATGCGCGCACATCGGGCAGCTCGGCCGTTTCGTCCCCGTCCAGGCAGCACGTCGCACCTCCGTAACCCCGCGGCACCCTCGCCGCGATGGCGTGATGTTAGCCACATCGCCGTCATGGAGTCAGTACCCCGGACGAGACCTCTCCGTGATCTGCTCGCGCGGATGGCCGGTATACGACGGGGCCCCGCCCGCCTGTTTCCGGCGAGCGGGGCCTCAAACCACCGATTCGGCTGGTCAGCGAGCCGCCCGGTTGACGGCGGAGACGACCGCCTTCAGCGAGGCACGCGTGGTGTTCGCGTCGATTCCGATGCCCCACAGGACCTTGTCGCCGATGGCGCACTCGATGTAGGAGGCGGCCTGCGCCGAGGCGCCCTCGCTCATCGTGTGCTCCTGGTAGTCCAGCAGGCGTACGTCGATGCCGATGGACTGGAGCGCGTCGAAGAAGGCGGAGATCGGGCCGTTGCCGGAGCCGGTCAGGACGGTGTCCGCGCCGTCGACGGTCGCCTCCACGGTGAGGGTGTCCACGCCGTCGCGGTCGGTCGTCGTCTGGCCGTGCTTGACCTGGATGCGGCCCCAGGGGTTGGCCGGGTTGGGCAGGTACTCGTCCTGGAAGACCGCCCAGATGTCCTTCGGGGTGATCTCGCCGCCCTCGGCGTCGGTCTTCGCCTGGATGATCCTGGAGAACTCGATCTGCATCCGGCGCGGCAGGTCCAGCTTGTGGTCGTTCTTCAGGACGTAGGCGATGCCGCCCTTGCCGGACTGGGAGTTGACGCGGATGACGGCCTCGTAGGAGCGGCCGACGTCCTTGGGGTCGATGGGCAGGTACGGCACGGCCCACTCGATCTCGTCGACCGTCTTGCCCTGCGCCTTGGCGTCGGCCTCCATCGCGTCGAAGCCCTTCTTGATGGCGTCCTGGTGGGAGCCGGAGAAGGACGTGTAGACCAGGTCGCCCACGTACGGGTGGCGCGGGTGGACCTCCATCTGGTTGCAGTACTCCCACGTACGGCGGATCTCGTCGATGTCGGAGAAGTCGATCTGCGGGTCGACGCCCTGGGAGAACAGGTTCATGCCCAGGGTGACCAGGTCGACGTTGCCGGTGCGCTCGCCCTGCCCGAACAGGCAGCCCTCGACGCGGTCGGCGCCGGCCATCAGCGCCAGTTCGGCCGCCGCGACCGCCGTACCGCGGTCGTTGTGCGGGTGGACGGAGAGGCAGACGTACTCCCGGCGGGAGAGGTTGCGGTGCATCCACTCGAAGCGGTCGGCGTGCGTGGACGGCGTCGAACGCTCCACCGTGGCGGGCAGGTTGAGGATGATCTCGCGGTCCGGGCCGGGCTGCCAGACGTCCATGACCGCCTCGCAGACCTCCAGCGCGAAGTCCAGCTCGGTGTCGGTGAAGATCTCGGGGCTGTACTGGTAGCCGAACTCGGTCTCGGGGCCCAGCAGTTTCCCGGCGTACTCCATCACCAGCCGCGTGCCGTCGACGGCGATCTGCTTGATGTCGTCCCTGGAGCCGCGGAAGACGACCCGGCGGAAGACGGGAGCGGTGGCGTTGTACAGGTGGACGGTGGCGCGCCTGGCACCCCGGAGGGACTCCACCGTGCGCTCGATCAGGTCCTCGCGGGCCTGCGTCAGCACGGAGATCGTCACGTCGTCCGGGATGGCGCCGGGGTCCTCGATGATGGAGCGGACGAAGTCGTAGTCGGTCTGGCCGGAGGCCGGGAAGCCGACCTCGATCTCCTTGTAGCCCATCGTGACCAGCAGGTCGAACATCGCGCGCTTGCGGGCGGGCGACATGGGGTCGATCAGGGCCTGGTTGCCGTCGCGCAGGTCGGTGGAGAGCCAGCGGGGGGCCTGGGTGATCCGCTGGTCCGGCCAGGTGCGGTCGGGGAGGTCGACCTGCTCGTAGCCGCGGTACTTGTGGATCGGCATGGAACTGGGCTGCTGGCGATTGGCCATGATCGCGTGGGCTCCTCAGGATGTCCGCGGTGTCCGCGTGTCCGATGGACGGCCGACGACGCAACACCAAGCTCCGCGGGGAGGGGGTCGGCCTCGACTACAGGCCCTCGCCGCGGCAGCTAAGGAGAAGCAGCCCGAAACGCATGATGCTCCGCAGCCTAGCCGAGGCCCGCCGGATGCGCGGGTGCGTATCAGTATGCGGGACCGGAGGGAGGAGAGGGGCGAAAAGTGCCGTATACCACTTCGCGCCGATCGACGGGCCCTCTTGGCCCCGCACGCCGCCCATCCTGGTTGCGTCTGGTGACAGGAGAGTCACGCAGTGCGATGGTGCGAGCATGACCATCACCACCACCGGGGGCCGTCCGCCCGTCTTCTGCACCATCGTCCCGCCGCACGTCCTGGACCGGCTCGCGCAGGCCGAGGACCCGCGCCTGTCCGGTCCCGCCCGCCGCACCCTCCAGCGCGACGCCTCCGCGCGCACCCGGCGCCACCTGGCCGCGACCGCCGGCGCCCGGGCCGCGGTCGCGCGCGCCGGCACCGAGCCCGGCAAGCCGCACCGCACGGTCTACGACGCCGGACACGGCACCGACCTGCCCGGCACCAAGGTGCGCGGCGAGGGCGACGAACCCGGCGCCGACGCCACCGTCAACCGCGCCTACACGGGCCTCGGCGCCACCTTCGAGCTGTTCCTGACGGCGTACGGGCGCGACTCCATCGACGGCGGCGGCCTCCCGCTGGACGCGACGGTCCACTACGACCGCGAGTACAACAACGCCTTCTGGGACGGCGAGCAGATGGTCTTCGGCGACGGGGACGGCGAGATCTTCCTCGACTTCACCCGGTCCGTCGACGTCATCGGCCACGAACTCGCCCACGGCGTCACCCAGTACACCGCCAACCTGGCGTACTACGGCCAGTCCGGCGCCCTCAACGAGTCGCTGTCGGACGTCTTCGGCTCCCTGGTCAAGCAGCACGCCCTCGGCCAGAGCGCCGCCGAGGCCGACTGGCTGATCGGCGCCGACCTCCTCGCCCCGCGCGTCACCGGCAAGGCGCTGCGCTCGATGAAGGCACCCGGCACCGCGTACGACGACGACGTCCTCGGCAAGGACCCGCAGCCCGCGACGATGGACGACTACGTCCGCACCGACCGCGACAACGGCGGCGTCCACATCAACTCCGGCATCCCCAACCACGCCTTCTACCTCGCGGCCACCGAACTCGGCGGCCACGCCTGGGAGCGGGCCGGACAGGTCTGGTACGACGTGCTGACCGGCGGCGAGCTGGAGCAGGAGGCGCGGTTCACGGACTTCGCCGCGCTGACGGTGAAGGCGGCCCGGGCCCGCTACGGCGACGGGGAGGAACTGGACGCCGTGAACAAGGCGTGGCAGCAGGTCGGGGTGCGCACGCCGTAGTTCCGTACTAGACACGGTTCCATGCGTATTCAGGTGAGGCGGACCGGGGGCTTCGCGGGCATCGAGCGCCGGGCGGAGGTGGACACCGCGGGGCGCGCCGACGCGGCCGAGTGGCACGCCCTGGCCCGCGCGGCGCTCGCCGCGGGCCAGGACACGCCCCCCGCCGGGGTGCCGGACGGGTTCGGCTACCGGATCACGGTGGACGGCACGACGGTGTACGCGGCCGATCCCCGGCTGACGGAGGAGCAGCGCACGCTGATCTCCAGGGTGCTGAAGGAAGGCGCCTGACGCACCGGGCGTGAGGGGGCGGGACTCAGAAGCCGAGCCTGCGCAGCTGCTTGGGGTCGCGCTGCCAGTCCTTGGCCACCTTCACGTGCAGGTCGAGGAAGACGGGGGTGCCCAGCAGCGCCTCGATCTGCTTGCGGGACTTGATGCCGACCTCCTTCAGGCGCTTGCCCTTGGGGCCGATGATGATGCCCTTCTGGCTGGGGCGCTCGATGAAGACGTTGGCGTGGATGTCGAGCAGCGGCTTGTCGGCCGGGCGGTCCTCGCGCGGGAGCATCTCCTCGACGACCACCGCGATCGAGTGCGGCAGCTCGTCCCGGACGCCCTCCAGCGCGGCCTCGCGGATCAGCTCGGCGACCATGACCTGCTCGGGCTCGTCGGTCAGGTCGCCCTCCGGGTAGAGCGCGGGGCCCTCGGGGAGGAGCGGGATGAGAAGGTCGGCGAGCAGGTCGACCTGCTTGTTCGCGGTCGCCGAGACGGGGACGATCTCCGCCCAGGTGATGCCCAGCTCCCGGCCGAGCTGGTCGATCGCGATGAGCTGCTCGGCCAGGGTCTTGGAGTCCACCAGGTCGGTCTTGGTGACGATGGCGACCTTCGGGGTCTTCCTGATCCCCGCCAGCTCCTTGGCGATGAACCGGTCGCCGGGGCCGATCTTCTCGTTCGCCGGCAGGCAGAAGCCGATCACGTCGACCTCGGCCCACGTGGTGCGCACGACGTCGTTCAGCCGCTCGCCCAGCAGGGTGCGCGGCTTGTGCAGGCCGGGGGTGTCCACCAGGATCAGCTGCGCGTCCGGGCGGTGCACGATGCCGCGCACGGTGTGCCGGGTCGTCTGCGGCCGGTTGGAGGTGATCGCCACCTTCTGGCCGACCAGAGCGTTCGTGAGGGTGGACTTCCCCGCGTTGGGGCGGCCCACGAAACAGGCGAAGCCCGCCCGATGGACGGCTTCGGACGTTTCCGACGGCTCGGATGACTGACTGCGAACGCTCATGGCGCCCATTGTCCCTGATCCACAGGGCACCGCCGTACCATCGCGCCCCCGCACCGGCCCGGGTCCCGCCGCGACGGGACCCGGCGGGGGCCGCCGCGTTCCTCAGCCGGCGTCCACCGCGGCCCGTACCGTGCCGTCCGGCGCGGCGACCAGCACCGGCGTCCCCGGCCCGCCCAGGTCGCGTACCGCCGCCAGGTCCTCCGCCGCCGCCGACTCCGCCTCGGTCACCACGGCCGCCGCCTCCAGCGACTTCGCGCCGGACGCCACGGCCATCGCCACCGCCGTCCGCAGGGCGCTGAGCCGCAGCGATTCCAGGGCGACGGTGCCGGCGACGTAGGTGCGTCCCGTCTCGTCGCGTACGGCGGCCCCCTCGGGGACGCCGTTGCGGGCCCGGGCGGAGCGGGCCAGGGTGACGATCTTGCGGTCCTCGGGGTCGAGCGCGCTGGTGTCGGTCATGAGGTGAGCATACGGAGCGCCCCGCCGCTCATCCCGCCACGGGGTACATCGCCCCGCGCCGCCCCTCCGGGGAGGCCAGCCACTCCAGCTTCGCCGCCGTGTTCGCCTCGTCCAGCGGGGTGTGCAGCACGATCGTCAGATCCGGCCGGGCGGGCACCTTCAGCGCCGTCGCCTCCACGCACAGCAGCCCGACCAGCGGGTGGTCGAGCTCCTTGCGGATCTGCCCGGCGTCCTCGATGTCCCGCTCCTCCCACAGCCG
The DNA here is from genome assembly GCF_040628835.1 of Streptomyces sp. NPDC006134. Classification (NCBI taxonomy): domain Bacteria; kingdom Bacillati; phylum Actinomycetota; class Actinomycetes; order Kitasatosporales; family Streptomycetaceae; genus Streptomyces; species Streptomyces sp. NPDC006134. Next base: position 223,086 of record NZ_JBEXTV010000001.1, read on the forward strand.
CGCGAACTCCTCGCTGGCCGCCTTCGCCCGCGCCAGCACCTCCTGGAACCCCTCGTCGCCGGGGCTGGCCGAGCAGGCGGCGCGGAACTGGGCGACGACGGCGCGGGCGTTGTGCTCCCAGCTGCGGGCGCGGGAGCGGTACAGCGGGTCGGTGAAGAAGTCCACCAGGCAGTTGCGCGTGCCGTCGGGGCGCATGCCGAACACCGTCACCGCCGCGTCGTTGCACAGCACGAAGTTGTAGTACCGGTCCATGATGTTCGCCGGGTACGGCATCCAGGTGTCCAGGAGCCGTTGCAGCCCGTCGCACATGTCCCGCTTGGCCGGCTCCACCGCGGGCGGGGGCGGGTTCAGCCCGGCCAGGACGTACAGGTGGCGGCGCTCGGCGTCGCTCAGCCGCAGCACCCGGGCGACGGAGTCGAGGACCTGCGGGGAGACCGAGATGTCCCGGCCCTGCTCCAGCCACTGGTACCAGGAGGCGCCCACCCCGGCCAGCACGGCGACCTCCTCGCGGCGCAGCCCCGGCGTCCGGCGCCGCCCTCCGCCCTCCGGCAGACCGGCCTCGGCCGGTGACACCCGGGCCCGGCGGCTCATCAGGAACTCCCGCAGCTCGCGCCGCCGATGGGCCCGGCCCGCCTCGGTCTCGATCACGCCCGGCACGTACTCCCCCTGCTCTCTGCCCGCCCGGCGCCCGCCGGGCGGATGCCTGGTGGTGGCACCACCAGGACAACTGGCCGCTCCCCACGCCTATTCCGGCGCCGGAAGCATCATGCCCATGGCGATCGACACCTCCACCCCGACCCCCACCCCCGCGCGGGAGACACCGGCCCCGGCCGCCCGGCTGTCGCCCCGCGACAAGCTCGTCCTGTTCGTGCTGTGCGCGGCCCAGTTCATGGTCGCCCTCGACTTCTCCGTCCTGAACGTGGCCCTGCCCGTCCTCGGCGCCGACCTGGGCCTGGGCCAGTCCGCCCTCCAGTGGGCGGTGACCGCGTTCGCCCTGCCCTCCGGCGGCTTCCTGCTGCTCTTCGGGCGCATGGGCGACCTGTACGGCCGCCGCCGGCTGTTCCTGTCCGGCCTCGCCCTCTTCGGCGCGGCCTCGCTGCTGGCGACGCTCGCCTGGGACCCGGCGTCGTTCCTCGCCGGACGCGCCCTGCAGGGCGTGGGCGCGGCGGCGATCGTGCCGACCGGCATGTCCCTGCTGACGACGACCTTCCCCGAAGGGCCCGCCCGGGACCGCGCCCTGGGCATCTCCGGCACGCTGCTCTCCCTCGGCTTCACCATCGGCATGGTGGCCGGCGGCGTCCTCACCGACACCCTCGGCTGGCGCTCCACCATGGGCCTGCTCGCCCTGTTCGCGCTGATCGTGCTGCCGCTGGCGCCCGGCCTGCTGCCCGAGTCCCGCACCCCCGACCGCCCGCGCCTGGACGTCCCCGGCGCGGTCACCGTCACCGGCGGCCTGCTCGCCCTGATCTACGCCCTGTCCACCGCCGCCGACCACGGCTTCGGCCGCACCGACGTCCTCGTCGCCCTGGTCGCGGGCGTCCTGCTCCTCACCGCCTTCGCGGTCGTCGAGTCCCGCAGCGAGGCGCCGCTGGTCTCCCTGCCGATGCTGCGCCGCCGCACGGTGGCGTGGGGCAACCTGGGCGGCCTGGTCACCTTCTCGATGATGTCGACGGTCGTCTTCGTGCTGACCCTCTACCTCCAGGAGGTCCTGCGCCTGTCGGCCTTCGCCACCGGCCTGGTCTTCGGTGTGCAGGGCGTGCTGTCGGTGGTGGCCGGCGCCTGCGCGCCGAAGGTGATCGGCCGCTTCGGCGCCCGCCGCACGCTGGTCGGCTCCCTCGCCGGGCAGGGCGTCCTGACCGCCGCCCTGCTCGGTCTCGGCGAGGGCGGCGGGTCGGTGTGGCTCGCCACCGCCGCCGTCTCGCTGGCCAGCATGTTCCACCTGGGCGCGATCGTCTCCTACGGCCTGACCGTCACCTCCGGCGTCCCCGACGAGGAGCAGGGCCTGGCGACCGGCCTGGTCACCTCCACCCAGCAGGTCGGCATCACCGTCGGCATCCCGCTGCTGGGCGTCCTCGCCACGACCTCCGCCGGCCTGCTGTCCGGCGTGCGCACGGTGATCGCCCTGGACGCGGCGATCGTGCTGGCGGCGGCGCTGCTGGTGGCGCTGGGGCTGGGCCGCCGCACCCGCTGACCGACGCCGGCGGACACCGGCACAGCGACGGGGCCCGGTCCGGTGCGTGCGCACCGGACCGGGCCCCGTCGTGGCCGGCGCTCCTCAGGGACGGTCGAGCCGCAGCCGCTGGGCGCGCGGCAGCCCCGCCACCACCAGGTCGTACGAGTCCTCGACGAGTTCCCGCACCAGGCGGTCCGGCAGACCACCGTCGGCCGTCACCGTGTTCCAGTGACGCTTGTTCATGTGCCAGCCGGGGACGACCAGGCCGGGGTGCTCGGCGCGCAGCCGGACCGCGTCCTCCGGGTCGCACTTGAGGTTGACCTTCAGGGGCCGCGCGTCGAGGAACGACAGGGCGAACAGCTTGCCCTGGACCTTGAAGACGGAGATCTCCGGGCCGAACGGGAAGTCCTCCACCGCCGCCTCGAAGGACAGGCACAGCGCGCGCAGCTCCCCCGGGGTCATTCCGGCTTCTCCTCCTCGTCGCCGCCCGGCAGGTCCGCCGGGCCCGCCGGCTCCACCAGCACCGTCACGATCTTGTTGCGGCGGCCGGCGGCGGCCTCCGCCGTCAGGCGCAGCCCGCGCCCGTCGGGGAGTTCGACGACGGCCGAGGCACCGGCGATCGGGACCCGGCCGAGCGCCTTGGCGAGCAGCCCGCCGACCGTCTCCACGTCCTCGTCGTCGTACGACTCCAGGCCGTACAGCTCGCCGAGGTCGCCGATGTCGAGGCGGGCGGTGACCCGGTAGCGGTCCTCGCCGAGGTCCTCCACGGGCGGCAGTTCGCGGTCGTACTCGTCGGTGATCTCGCCGACGATCTCCTCCAGGATGTCCTCGATGGTGACGATGCCGGCCGTGCCGCCGTACTCGTCGACGACGACGGCGACGTGGTTGCGGTCCTTCTGCATCTCCCGCAGCAGGTCGCCCGCGTTCTTGGTGTCGGGCACGAAGAACGCCGGGCGCATCGCCGTCGACACCAGCTCCGACTCGGCGTCGCGGCTGATGTGCGTCCTGCGGACCAGGTCCTTCAGGTAGACGATCCCGACGATGTCGTCCTCGCTGTCGCCGGTGACCGGGATGCGGGAGAAACCGGAGCGCAGGGCGAGGGTGAGGGCCTGGCGGATGGTCTTGTACCGCTCGATGACGACGAGATCGGTGCGCGGGACCATCACCTCGCGCACCAGGGTGTCGCCCAGCTCGAACACCGAGTGCACCATGCGGCGCTCCTCGGCCTCGATCAGCGACTCCTTCTCGGCGAGGTCGACCAGCGCGCGCAGCTCCGCCTCGGAGGCGAACGGGCCGCGCCGGAAGCCCTTGCCGGGGGTGAGCGCGTTGCCGATGAGGATGAGCAGCGACGGGACCGGGCCCATGATCCGCGCCAGCGGCACCAGGACGTACGCCGCCACGGTCGCCGTGTTCAGCGGGTGCTGGCGGCCGATGGTGCGCGGGGAGACCCCGACGGCGACGTACGACACCAGCACCATGACCGCGATGGCGACGGCCAGCGCCTCGCCGGTGGCGGGGAACTCCCGCAGGCAGGCGTGGGTGACCAGCGCCGCGGCGGCCATCTCGCAGGCGACGCGGACCAGCAGCGCCACGTTGAGGTAGCGGGTCGGGTCCGCGGCGACCCGGGCCAGCTTGGCGCTGCCGCGCCGCCCGGACCGTACGGCCTCCTCGGCCCGGAAGCTGGAGACGCGCGCCAGGCCCGCCTCCGCGCAGGCGGCGAGCCAGGCGACGACGACCAGGGCGACGGCCCCCAGGGCGAGCCCGGGGCTCATGAGACGGTCGGGGCCGGGGACGGGCCGGTCAGGCCCCTCTCCGCACGCCAGCCGTCCACGATGGCCGCCTGCAGGCCGAACATCTCGGCCTTCTCGTCCGGTTCCTCGTGGTCGTAGCCGAGCAGGTGCAGCACACCGTGGACGGTGAGGAGCTGGAGCTCCTCGTCCATGGTGTGCCGCGTCGGCGCCTCGGCGCCCTGCCGGGCGGCGACCTCGGGGCACAGCACGATGTCGCCGAGCAGCCCCTGCGGCGGCTCGTCGTCGTCCTTGGACGGCGGGCGCAGCTCGTCCATCGGGAAGGACATGACGTCCGTCGGGCCGGGCAGGTCCATCCACTGGATGTGGAGCTGCTCCATGGCGTCGGCGTCCACGACGATCACCGAGAGCTCGGAGAGCGGGTGGATGCGCATCCGCGCGAGCGCGTAGCGGGCGATGTCGAGGATCGCCTGCTCGTCGACCTCGGTTCCGGATTCGTTGTTGACGTCGATCGACATGGTCGTGCTGGTCTACTTCCCCTTGGAGCCCTTGGCGCCGGTCGTGCCGCGCTTCCTGTGCGCGCCGTTCTCGGTGCCGTGCTTGCTGTCGTACTGCTCGTACGCGTCGACGATACGGCCCACCAGCTTGTGCCGTACGACGTCGTGGGACGACAGCCGGGAGAAGTGGACGTCCTCGACGCCCTCCAGGATGTCCTGGACCTGACGGAGACCGGACTTGGTGCCGTCGGGCAGGTCGACCTGCGTCACGTCACCCGTGATCACGATCTTCGAGTCGAAGCCGAGGCGGGTGAGGAACATCTTCATCTGCTCGGGGCTCGTGTTCTGGGCCTCGTCCAGGATGATGAAAGCATCATTGAGGGTACGGCCACGCATATATGCGAGCGGCGCGACCTCGATCGTGCCCGCCGCCATCAGCCGGGGGATCGAGTCCGGGTCGAGCATGTCGTGCAGCGCGTCGTACAGCGGGCGCAGGTAGGGGTCGATCTTCTCGTAGAGCGTGCCGGGCAGAAAGCCCAGGCGTTCGCCCGCCTCGACCGCCGGGCGGGTCAGGATGATGCGGTTGACCTGCTTGGACTGCAGGGCCTGCACCGCCTTGGCCATCGCCAGGTACGTCTTGCCGGTGCCGGCGGGGCCGATACCGAAGACGATGGTGTGCTTGTCGATGGCGTCGACGTACCGCTTCTGGTTGAGCGTCTTGGGGCGGATCGTGCGGCCGCGTGAGGACAGGATGTTCTGGGTGAGTACCTGGGCCGGGGTCTCCTGGCCGTCGCTCTCCCCCTTCTCGCTCGCCTTGAGCATGGCGATCGAGCGTTCCACAGCGTCCTCCGTCATCGGCTGCCCGGTGCGGAGCACGAGCATCATCTCGTCGAACACGCGCGACACGAGGGCGACCTCCGCAGGGTCGCCGACCGCGCTGATCTCGTTGCCCCGGACATGGATGTCGGCCCCCGGGAAGGCCTTCTCGATCACGCGCAGGAGGGAGTCGCCGGACCCCAGCACGGTCACCATGGGGTGCTGGGCGGGGACGGTGAACTGCACTTTCGCCTGCCCCTGCGCGGGGGTGTGAGCTGTGGGTGTCTGAGTCATGGGCCGGCGCTTAAGGCCTGCGGTTCCTCCTCGTCACGGCCGCACGGCTGACGGCGGCCTCGCGACTCCCAGGGTACGACGGGCGGGTGACAACGCCGAAGGGCTTTTCGGCGCGGGGCTCCGGGCGCTGGGGCTTCCGGTGGGGGGCTCCCGGTGGAGGGCTCCCGGTGGGGGCATCCGGCACGGTGCCCGGTCCCGGCGCCCGCTCAGGCCGGGTGGCGGAAGCCGATGGTGGGGACCGCCCGGCGCAGCGGCCAGGGCCGGACCAGCTCGTCGGAGACCAGATCGGCCAGGAAGGCGTACCGGCGCAGGGCCGCCGGGTCCTGGCCCTCGACGGACTGGACCTTGCGCCACCAGGCGGCGATCTCGGACCAGCCGGGCGCCGACAGGGAGCCGCCGAACTCCTGCACGGACAGGGCGGCGGTCAGCCCGGCGAAGGCGAGCCGGTCGGCGAGCGGCCAGCCGGCCAGGGAGCCGGTGACGAAACCGGCGACGAAGACGTCGCCCGCGCCGGTGGGGTCGAGGGCCTCGACGGCGATGGCGGGGACCTCGGCGCTCTCCCCGGTGCGCCGGTCCACGGCGTAGGCGCCCTCCGCGCCGAGGGTGACCACCGCGACCGGCACGTGCGCGGTCAGGGCGTGCGCGGCGGCGCGCGGGCAGTCGGTGCCGGTGTAGCGCATGGCCTCCTCGGCGTTGGGCAGGAACGCCTCGCAGTGGGCGAGGTCGGTCAGGCCCGCCAGGTCCCAGGCGCCGGTGTCGTCCCAGCCGACGTCGGCGAAGATGCGGGTGCCCCGGGCGGCGGCCTGCGCGATCCAGGGGGCCGGCCTGCCGGGGGTGAGCGAGGCGACGGCGGCGCGGGCGCGCGGGGGGCAGTCGGGGGCGGGTTCCTCCGGCGGCGGCTCGTGGCCGTGGGAGACCATCGTGCGCTCGCCCTCGTACGCCATGGAGACGGTGACCGGCGAGTGCCAGCCGGGCACGGTGCGCGAGGGGGTGAGGTCGATGCCCTCGCCCTGTTCGAGGGTGTCCCAGCAGTAGTCGCCGTAGTGGTCGTCGCCGAAGGCGGCGGCGAGGGAGGTGCGCAGGCCGAGGCGGGCCAGGGCGGTCGCCATGTTCGCCACGCCGCCCGGGCTGGAGCCCATCCCGCGGGCCCAGGACTCCGTGCCGCGCACCGGGGCGGAGTCGAGTCCGGTGAAGACGATGTCGAGGAAGACGGTGCCGGTCAGGTACACGTCCCAGGGCGGATCGGCCGGGGTGCGCAGGGCGGCCAGGGGGTCGATCTGGGGGTGGCGGTGCGCGTCCGCCGCGGCGGGCGGGACCGGGACGGCCGGCGCGGCGGGCACGTCGGCCGCGGCCGGCGCGGCGGACACGGTGGAAACATCGGACGTGGTCGACGCGGTCGGTACCTCGGACGCGGTGGACGCGGTGGACACGGCGGACGCTGTCACGGTGCGCTCCCTGACATGGTGCGGATCAGGCCAGTGTGCACCACGCCGCCGGCAGCGCGGCGGTTCTCGTGCCGGCCGGTCAGGCCGCCGCGGTCCCCGGCCGCCCGGTGCGGGCCGCTCCCGGCGTCGTGTCCGGCGCCGTGCCCGGTGTCCTGGCGGCGGGGGCCTTCGCCCGCCGGGCGCGGACCCGGTCGTTGCGTCCGCCGCCCCGGAGCAGCAGGACGCTCAGCGCGGCCAGGAAGCCGACGACCGTGAGGCCGACCAGGCCGCCCGTCGTCGAGCCGGTCGCCTCCTCGACGAGCCCGAAGGCGGTGGGGGCGACGAAGCCGCCGAGGTTGCCGACGGAGTTGATCAGGGCGATGGCGGGGGCGGCGATCCGGGCGTCGAGGTAGCTCTGCGGGATGGTCCAGAAGATCGGCGAGGACGTCTTGAAGCCCATGGCGGCCACGCACAGGGCGGCCAGGCCGAACCACGGCGACACCAGGACGGCGAGCAGCGTGCCGGCGCCGCCCGCGACCAGGCTCGCCGCGAGGATCGGGCGCCGCCTGCCGGTGCGGTCGGAGATCCGCCCGGCGACGTAGACGGCGCCGATGGCGCACAGCCAGGGCACGGCGACCAGCAGCCCGACCTGGAAGTCGGACAGTCCGCCGATGTCGTCGACGATGCTCGGCAGCCAGAAGGTCACCGCGTACAGGGCGATCTGGATGGCGAAGTAGATCCACAGGAAGAGCAGCATCTGGGGGTCGGCGAGCAGCCGCCACCGGGAGACGTCCGCGGTGCCGCGCTCCCCGGCCCGCTGCTCCTGTTCGGCGTCGATGGCGGCGGCGAGCGAGGTCTTCTCCTCGTCGGTGAGCCAGGTGGCGTCCTCGACGCGGGAGTCGAGGAACCGGTAGACGACGAACCCGAGGACGACGGAGAAGACGCCCTCGATGAAGAACATCCACTGCCAGCCCTGGTGGCCCCAGATGCCGTGCATCTCCAGCAGCGCCCCGGACAGCGGCCCGGCGATGACCGAGGCGGTGCCGGAGCCCATGAGGAAGACCGAGGTGGCGCGGCCCCGGTCGGAGTCGGGGAGCCAGCGGGTGAAGTAGTAGATGACGGCGGGGAAGAAGCCGGCCTCGGCGACGCCGAGCAGGAAGCGCAGGACGTAGAACATCTCCACGCTGCCGACGAAGGCCATGGCGGTGGCGACGGCACCCCACGTGATCATGATGCGGGTGAGCCAGACCTTGGCGCCGAAGCGTTCCAGCAGCATGTTGCTGGGCACTTCGAAGATCGCGTACGCGATGAAGAAGAGCCCGGCGCCGAAGCCGAAGGCGGCGGCGGACAGGCCGACGTCGGCCTGGAGCTGGTCCTTGGCGAAGCCGATGTTGACGCGGTCGACGTAGTTCGCGACGAACATCACGAAGAACAGGGGGACCACGCGGCGGAAGATCTTGCGGACGGCCGACCGGACGGCCGGGGAGTGGGGCGCGGGGACTGCTGCGGGCACGAGCGGCTCCGATCGTGGCAGTACATCGGGGGAGGTGACGGCTCACCGGGGAAGGGAGGCTCACCAGCGGGGGACGGACGGGGTGACCCACGCGGGGTCGGCGACGCGCATCGCGGCGGCGTCGTCGCGGTCGCGCAGCGCGCCGTCGTCGTCGAGCCAGCGCCGGTGCAGGAACGCCAGCTTGTCGCGGTCGAGCTCGACGCCGAGGCCGGGGGCGTCGGGGACGGCGACCCGGCCGCCCTCGAAGACCAGCCGCTCGGTGAGGACGTCCTCCGACTGCCAGGGGTAGTGGGAGTCGCAGGCGTGGTGGAGGCTGGGGACGGTGGCCGCGACGTGGGTCATCGCGGCGAGGCTGATGCCGAGGTGGGTGTTGGAGTGCATGGACACCCCGATGCCGAAGGTGCGGCAGATCGCGGCGAGCTGCTGGGTGTTGCGCAGCCCGCCCCAGTAGTGGTGGTCGGAGAGCACGACCTGGACGGCGCCGCGCGTGAACGCCTCCGGGATCTCGGCGAACGTCGTCACGCACATGTTGGTGGCGAGCGGCACGCCGGTGCGGGCGGCGACCTCGGCCATGGCGGGGGTGCCGAGCGCGGGGTCCTCCAGGTACTCCAGGACGTCGCCGAGTTCCTCCGCGACCTTCAGGGAGGTCTCCACCGACCAGGCGCCGTTGGGGTCGAGCCGGAGCGGGTGGCCGGGGAACGCCTCGGCCAGCGCCCGGATCGCGGCGATCTCCTCCTCGGGCGGGAAGACGCCGCCCTTGAGCTTGAAGGAGGTGAAGCCGTACCGCTCGGTGAAGGTCCGGGCCTGCTCGACCACGCCCGCCGGGTCCAGGGCGGCGCCCCAGTCGTCCGGTTCGGAGCGGACGCCTTCGGGGTGGTCGGCCCACTTGTAGAACAGGTAGGCGCTGTACTCGACGGCGTCGCGCACCTTGCCGCCGAGCAGGGCGTGCACGGGCAGCCCGAGGGCCTTGCCGAGGGCGTCGAGGCAGGCGACCTCGAAGGCGGAGACGACGGACAGGCGCAGCTTGTCGGCGGTCTGGACGCCGCGCAGCCCGCCGACGTCGACCTGCCCGGAGACGCGGGAGGCGTCGACGGCGACCTCGTCGGCGACCAGGAACAGGCCGTTGAGGTCGCTTGCCTGGCGGCCCTTCAGTTTCTCGGCGAAGGGGCGGGCCAGTTCCAGGTACTTGGTGTCGCCGTAGGTCTCGCCGACGCCGGTGATCCCGTCGGCGGTCACCACCTCCACGATCAGCCGGGGTGTGTAGGGCTGGTGGACGCCCTGGGTGTTCAGCAGCGGCGGGTCGGCGACCAGGATCGGCGTCAGCCGCACGTCCGTGATGGCGAGGTTCACAGGGAGGCTCCTACGAGGTCGAGTCCGGTGGCGAGCAGGGTCTTCAGGTCGGCCAGGTCGGCGGCCGAGGGGTCGGTGAGCGGGGCGCGGACGGGGCCGACGGGACGGCCGCGCAGCCGTGCCGCGGCCTTCACCAGCGACACGGCGTAGCCGGGGACGCGGTCGCGCAGTTCGACGAAGGGGACGTAGAAGCCGCGCAGCAGCGTGTCGGCCGTGCCGGTGTCGCCGTCGCGCAGGGCGGCGAAGAAGGCGTTCGCGATCTCGGGGGCGAAGGCGTGGACGGCGGAGGAGTAGGCGGGGACGCCGACGGCGGCGTAGGCGCGGGCCTGGATCTCGGCGGTGGCGGCGCCGTTGAAGAAGAGGAAGTCCCCGGGGGCGGCGAGGGTGAGGCGCTGGAGCCGGTCGAGGTCGCTGTGGCCGTCCTTGAGGCCGACGACGCCGGGGACGCGGGCGAGGCGCCTCAGCGAATCGGCGGTGTAGGCGACCTGGCCGCGCTGGTAGGCGATCAGCGGCAGCCGGGTCCCGGCGGCGATCCGCTCCAACTGGGCGACGAGTCCGTCCTGCGGGGCGGCGGTGAGGTAGTGCGGCAGGACGAGCAGCGCGTCGGCGCCGGCCTCCTCGGCGACGCGGGCGAACCGCAGCGCCTGCGCCCAGCCGTAGCCGGTCCCGGCGACGACCGGGACGCATCCGGCGGCCTCCTCCACGGCGAGGGTGACGACCTGCCGGTACTCGTCCTCGTCGAGCGAGAAGAACTCGCCGGTGCCGCAGGCCGGGAAGAGCGCGCCGGGCGCGGTGGCGAGCTGGGCGGCCACGTAGGACCGGTAGCCCGCCGCATCGAGGGTCCCGTCCTCGCGGAAGCTGGTCAGCGGGAAGGACAGCACCCCGCGCGCCATCCCGTCCCGCAGCCGTCGCGTGACGGCCGCCGTCTCGTCTCCGGTGTCCCGATGCACGACTCTCATCTCCCTATGTAGACGACGTCCACGTATGAAGATGGAGGCTAGATAGGTGAACGGGGGACGTCAATGGGCCCGCACCTGATTTCCTCGCCCGCATTACGATCGGCGCATGTCAGAGGCAGGAGGCGTCCGCGAGGTGAAGTCGGCGGCGCGCACGGTGGAGCTGCTGGAGCTGCTGGCCGCGCGCGGGGACCGCCCGGCGCGGCTCCAGGAGCTCGCGGACGAGCTCGGCGTGCCGCGCAGCTCGATGTACGCGCTGCTCCAGACGCTGGTCTCGCGCGGCTGGGTCCGCACCGACGTCACCGGCTCCCTGTACGGCATCGGCATCCACGCCCTGCTCACCGGCACCAGCTACCTGGACTCCGACCCGCGCGTGCGGGCCGTGCGCCCGTACCTGGACGAGGCGTCCGAGGCGCTGGGCGAGACGATCCACCTGGGCCGCCTGGACGGCCGGGACGTGGCGTACCTGGCGACGCGGGAGTCGCACGAGTACCTGAGGACGATCAGCCGGGTGGGCCGGCGGCTGCCCGCGCACGTGGGCGCGCTGGGCAAGGCCCTGCTGGCGGAGCGCCCGGACGAGGAACTGCCCGAGGGGCCGTACGAGGCCCTCACCCCCCACTCGCACACCAGCCGCGCCTCCCTGGCGGCCGACCTCGCACGGGTGCGGGAGCGCGGCTACTCCGTGGACCGGGAGGAGAGCGTCCCCGGGATCGCCGGGTTCGGCTTCGCGCTGCGCTACGACCGTCCCGCGCAGGACGCCGTCAGCTGCTCGGTGCCGGTGGCCCGGCTGACGCCCGGGCGCGAGGAGCGGATCGTGACGGTGATGCGGGAGATCCGGGCCCGCATCGAGGCGGCGGTGCCCGCCGGGGGCGGCGGCTCGGTCCACTGGCGGTAGCGCCCTTCGCCGACCGCGACGGCTTCTGTTACCCACCCCCTCACACCCCCAAACACAACAGTGGCGCACATCACACCCCCCGCGCGCCCGCGCCCCGCCGCCACTTGATACAAATTGGCCGCGCGCCCCTGTCCGTCGACGGTCGTCGCCCCTCCCCCCTCACCCCCTTCGAAGCCTTCTCGAAGCGCTTCTTCCGCATGCCCTGGGAACGCCCGTGTCCGCCCCCCGCACCACCCCCTGGCCCCTCGTCGCCCTGTTCACGGCCGGGTATCTCGCCCCGTACCTGCTGCCGACCACCGTCGGCCGGCTCGACTCCGGACTTCCGCTCTCCGCCACGCAGGCGGGCGCCGTCGGCAGCGCGCTGCTGCTGAGCTCGGCGACGGCGGGTTTCCTGCTCGCCTCCCGCGTCGAACGCGTCGGCGCCCGCGCCCTGGCCCGGACCGGCCTCGTCCTCGCCGTCCTCGGCTACGGCGGCGCCGCGCTCACCGCCGCCGTCCCGGCCGTCGTCGCGGGCGCGGTCGTCGGCGGCTTCGGGTCGGGTACGGCCACGACGGTCGCCGCCACCCGGATCGCCGCCCAGCGGGACCCGCACCGGGCCTCCACGCTGGGGCTGCTGAGCGTCTCCGGCCTCGCGGGCGCGGTGTACCTGACCGTCCCGCACCTCGGCCCCGGCCACGGTCTGCCGCTGGCCGCGCTCGCCCTGACCGCGCTCGCCGTCTGGCCGCTGACCGGCTCCCTGCCCGCCGGCACCGGCGCCGCGCGCTCCCGCGCCGCCGGTGCCCCGCTCCCCCACCGCCGTTCCGGGCTGCTCCTGATCGCCGTCATGCCGCTGTGGTCGCTCGCGCAGAACGCGCTGTGGGGCGTCAGCGGCCGGATCGGCCTGTCGCAGGCGCACCTGGGCGAGGCCGCCATCGGCGTGGTGTTCGCCGTGGCGCTCGGCGCGGGCCTGCTCGGCGTGCTGGCGGCGGGGGCGCTCGGGGCGCGGCTGGGGCGGGCGCTGCCCATCGGGGCGGGCACGGTCCTCATCGCCGGCTGCATCGCGCTGAGCGCCTCCGCGACCTCCCTGGGCACCTTCGCCGCCGGAGAGATCGCCTGGAACACGCTGTACCCGATCGTGCTGTCGTACCTGTTCGGCCTCGCCGCCTCGCTCGATCCGCGCGGCCGGTGGGCGGTGCTCGTCGGGTCGGCGTCCTCGCTGGGGACGGCGGCGGGGCCGCTGACCGGCAGCGTGCTGTCCGCGCAGGCCGGGTTCCCGGTGATGGGCGCGGTCCTCGGCGCCGGTCTGCTGCTGGTCGCCGTGCCGATGACCGCGGTCGCCCTGCACACCGGCGGGCGGACGCTGCTGCCCGGCGCGGTCCGCCGCCGCGGCGGCACCCCGGCCGCAGTGGTCGCCGCCTCCCCCGGCACGCCCGCCGGGGCGGTCCCCGAGGTCGGCGCCCCGGAGCAGCCGGTCGTGGAGATCACCGTCGACGCTCCGGCCGTTCCCGCCCGGCGCGCCTACGACACGGCGGGACCCCGGCAGGCGGCGGCCGCACCGGGGTCCGGGACCGGCTGACGGGTCAGGCGCCGAACTCGTACGCCTCCACCTCGGCGAGGTACCGCGCCCGCCGCTCCTCGTCGTCCTCCAGGAAGGAGGCGAGGAAGGAGTTGCGGGCCAGCTCCCGCAGCCGCTCCTGGTCCAGCTTCAGCGTCTCGCGCACGGCGTCGAAGGTGTCGCCCGCGTACCCGCCGAAGTAGGCCGGGTCGTCGGAGTTGACCGTGCACAGCAGCCCGGCGTCCAGCATGGCGGGCAGCGGGTGGCCGGCGAGGGTGTCGACGGTGCGCAGCCGCACGTTCGACAGGGGGCACAGGGTGAGCGGGATCCGCTCGCGCACCAGGCGCTCGACCAGGGCCGGGTCCTCCATGCAGCGCAGGCCGTGGTCGACCCGCTCGACACCGAGGACGTCCAGGGCCTCGGTGATGTACTGCGGCGGGCCCTCCTCGCCGGCGTGCGCGACCCGGCGCAGGCCGAGGGCGGCGGCCTCCTCGTACACCTCGCGGAACTTCGCCGGGGGGTGGCCGACCTCGGCGGAGTCCAGGCCGACGCCGGTGATCCGGTCCAGGTACGGCTTGGCCGCCCGGAGCGTCTCCAGGGCCGACTCGGCGGACTCGTCGCGCAGGAAGCACAGGATCAGCCGGGTGGAGACGCCGTGCTTCTCCTCGCTGCGCCCCAGGGCCCGCCACAGCCCCTCGACGACCGTCTCCATGGAGACCCCGCGGGACAGGTGGGCCTGCGGGTCGAAGAAGATCTCCGCGTGCCGCACGCCCTGCGCGGCGGCGCGGGCGAGATAGGCGTCGGCCAGCTCCTCGAAGTCGCGCTCGGTGCGCAGGACGGCCATGAGCTCGTAGTACAGGTTCAGGAAGGACTGGAGGTCCTCGAACCGGTAGGCCTCGCGGAGCTCACCGGTGTCGGCGTACGGCAGCGGCACGCCGTTGCGCGCGGCCAGCTCGAACGCCAGCTCGGGCTCCAGTGTGCCTTCGATATGCAGGTGCAGTTCAGCTTTGGGCAGGGGCATCAGAGCATCGTACGGCGCTCTCACCGACGTTTCGGAACCGGAACCCGCAGCAGGTCGTGCGCCACCGTCAGCTCCCCCTCGTACCCGGCCGCCCGCGCCTGGCGCGCGTACTCCTCGGGATCGGTGTAGCGCTGGCTGAAGTGGGTCAGGACGAGGTGGCGCACGCCGGCGTCCCGGGCGACCCGCGCCGCCTGGCCCGCGGTGAGGTGGCCGTGCTCGACGGCGAGCGCCTCGTCCTCGTCGAGGAAGGTCGACTCGATGACGAGCAGGTCGCACCCCTCGGCCAGCGCGTGCACGCCGTCGCACAGCCGGGTGTCCATGACGAACGCGAACCGCTGGCCGCGCCGCACCTCGCTGACGTCCTCCAGCGTGACGCCGCCGAGCGATCCCTCGCGCTGGAGGCGGCCCACGTCCGGACCCTCGATGCCGTGCGCGGCCAGCCGCTCGGGCAGCATGCGGCGCCCGTCGGGCTCGATCAGCCGGTAGCCGTAGGACTCGACGGGGTGGGACAGTTTGCGCGCCTCCAGGGTGTAGGCGGGCGTGGCCGCCAGGACCCCGTCGGCGGCGACCGGGACCTCGGTGACGCCGACCGTCTCGCGGTAGGCGGTGGCGTACCGCAGGCGGTCGAAGAAGCGCCGGCCCGAGCGCGGGTAGTGGGCGGTGATCTCGTGCGGCACCTGGTCGAGGTTGATGCGCTGGATCACGCCGGCCAGGCCCAGGCAGTGGTCGCCGTGGAAGTGGGTGACGCAGATCCGGTTCAGGTCGTGGGCGGCGACCCCGGCGCGCAGCATCTGGCGCTGCGTGCCCTCGCCGGGGTCGAACAGGATGCCCTCGCCGTCCCAGCGCAGCAGGTAGCCGTTGTGGTTGCGGTGCCGGGTCGGGACCTGGCTGGCCGTGCCGAGGACGACCAGTTCGCGTACGGACAAGGCGTCTTACCCCGGGGGCCACTGGAGCCCGCGCCCGCCGAGGACGTGGGCGTGGGTGTGGAAGACGGTCTGCCCGGCGCCGCTGCCCGTGTTGAACACGATGCGGTAGCTGTCCAGCTTCTCGTCCTCGGCGACCGCCTGCGTCTCGCGCAGCACGTCCGCGGCGAGCGCCGGGTCGGCGGCGGCGAGCGCGGCGGCGTCCGCGTGGTGCGCCTTGGGGATCACCAGGACGTGGGTGGGCGCCTGGGGGTTGATGTCGCGGAACGCCAGCGTGGTCTCCGTCTCGCGGACGACCGTCGCCGGGATCTGCCCTGCGACGATCTTGCAGAACAGGCAGTCGTCCTGTGGCTCCCCTGCCATGCGTGTGCCTCCTCACGCCCGGGTGATCACGTACCGGGGCATCGTAGCGAGTGGGGTGTCACTCCGGGTCGCCGGAACCGCGTTCCAGGGCGGGCAGGGCGGGCGGTGTCTTCGCCGGGGTCCGCTCCAGTGCCGCCAGGGCGAGCCGGATCGCCTCGTCGAGCTGCGGGTCGCGGCCCGCCGCGTGGTCCTGCGGGCGCTGCACGACCTCCACGTCCGGGTCGACGCCGTGGTTCTCCACGCCCCACCCGTAGCCCTCCAGCCAGAAGGCGTACTTGGGCTGGGTGATCAGCGTGCCGTCGACGAGCCGGTAGCGGCTGTCGATGCCGATGACGCCGCCCCAGGTGCGGGTGCCGACCACCGGGCCGATACCGAGCGCCTTGATCGCGGCGTTGACGATGTCGCCGTCGGAGCCGGAGAACTCGTTGGCGACGGCGACGACCGGGCCGCGGGGCGCGTCGGCCGGATAGCTGTAGGGGCGCATGCCGCGCGGCACGTCCCAGCCGACGACGCGCCGGGCCAGCTTCTCGATCACCAGCTGGGAGGTGTGCCCGCCGCGGTTCTCGCGGACGTCGACGACCAGGCCCTCCCGGGCGACCTCCACGCGCAGGTCCCGGTGGAGCTGCGCCCAGCCGGAGCCGACCATGTCCGGGACGTGCAGGTAGCCGAGCCGGCCGCCGGACCGCTCGTGGACGTAGGCCCGCCGGCCGGCGACCCAGGCGTGGTAGCGCAGCGGTTCCTCGTCGGCGACGGGCACGACCACCGTGTGCCGCACCTCGCCGCCGCCGGAGGGCGAGACGGTCAGCTCCACCGGCTTGCCCGCCGTGCCGACCAGCAGCGGGCCGGGCCCGGTGACCGGGTCGACGGGCTGCCCGGCGACCGCGACGATCGCGTCCCCGGGCCGCACCGCGACGCCGGGCGCGGCGAGCGGGGAGCGGGCCTCGGGGTCGGAGGTCTCCGAGGGCAGGATGCGGTCGACGCGCCAGGTGCCGTCCTCGTGGCGGGAGAGGTCGGCGCCGAGCAGGCCCTGCGGGGCGCCGCCGCCGTAGCCGCCGCGCGGGACGACGTAGGCGTGCGAGGTGCCGAGTTCGCCGTGCACCTCCCACAGGAGGTCCACCAGGTCGTCGTGGGTGGCGACCCGCTCCAGCACCGGCCGGTAGCGGTCCAGGACGGCGTCCCAGTCGACGCCGTTCATGTCCGGCCGCCAGAACTGGTCCCGCATGACGCGGCCGGTCTCCTCGAACATCTGCCGCCACTCGGCCGCCGGGTCCACGGTCTGCCGTACGCGGCTCAGGTCGACGGTGATGTTGGTGTCGCTGTCGTCGTCGTTCGAGGCGCGCCGGTCGCTGGGGACCACCTTCAGCCGTCCGTCGGTCCGCAGCAGCACCCGCTTGCCGTCGCCGCTGACCTCGAAGTGGTCGACGTCGCCGGCGAGGCGCTCCAGGCGCTGCTGGGCGAGGTCGTAGCGCTCCAGCTCGGTGTGCGGGTCCGGGGCGTCCGGGGTGGCGCGGGAGGCGCCGAGCACGCCGGTGACCGGGTGGCGCAGCCACAGCACGCCGTCCTTGGCGGCGCGCAGGGTGGAGTAGCGGGCGGCCTCGACGGGGAAGGGCACGATCCGGTCGGCGAGGCCCTCCAGGTCGATCCGGGTGGTGGGGGCGCCCTCGCTGTCGGGGGTCTCCTCGCGGTGGTCGGAGGTGTCGAACGGGCGGCCGTGCCGCTGCGGCCCGAACGGCGAGGGCGTCGTCGCGGCCAGCGTGATCAGGTGCGGGCGGGCGCCCTCCACGAAGGCCAGGTCGAAGACGTGCGCGTCGTAGACCGGGTCGAAGGAGCGGGTGGACAGGAAGGCGAGGTGCTTGCCGTCGAGGGTGAACGCCGGGGCGTAGTCCCGGAACCTGAGCGGGGTCGCCTCGGTGACCGACAGGTCGGTGGTGTGGGCGAGTTTGAGCTGGCGCAGGGGGGAGGGGCCGGGGTGGGACCAGGCGAGCCAGGCCGAGTCCGGGGAGAAGGTGAGGCCGGAGGCGTCGCCGTCCTCGCTGCGGTCGATCTCGCGGACCTCGCCCGACTCGCGTTCGACGAGCAGGACGCGTCCGTCGTGGGAGGCGACGGCGGCGCGGCTGCCGTCGGGCGCCATGGCCAGCCCCAGGACGCGGCCGAGCCGCCCGGCGGCGATCCGGCGCGGGGTGGCGCCGGGCGCGAGGCCGGTGGCGGGCGCGAACTCCAGGGCGTCGTCGCCCTCGGCGTCCGTCACCCACACCACCCACTCCTCGCCGTCGGCGCGGAAGACGCGCGGCAGCCGGGCCCGGACGCCGGGCCGCACGGCCAGCGCGCGGGCGGGACCGGAGCGGTGGGTGACCCAGTGCACGCCGCCGCGTACGGCGACGGCGCTGCCGCGCGCGGTGTGGTCCGGGAACGCGGACCCGAACGAGCGGGCGGCGTCGATCTGGTACGGCTGGAGGTCGACACGCGGCCCGCCGAGCCGGATGTCCAGCCGCCGCGGCTCGGCGCCCTCCAGGTCGTCCAGCACCCACAGCTCACCGGCACAGGAGTACACGACCCGGGTGCCGTCGGTGGCGGCGTGCCGGGCGTAGAAGCCCCCGAGCGGGGTGTGCCGCCGCAGGTCGGACCCGTCGGGCAGGGAGGAGTACAGCGCCCCGGCGCCCTCGTGGTCGGAGAGGAACGCCACCCTCCCCGCGACCCACAGCGGGTACTCGACGTTCCCGTCCAGCTCCTCGTGCAGCCGGACGAACTCGCCGTCGCCCTCGCGGTCGATCCACAGCTTGCCCGCCGTGCCGCCCCGGTACCGCTTCCACCAGGCCGCCTCGCGGTTCATCCCCGACGACAGCAGCACCGTGCCCTCCGGGCCGTGCGCGACGTCGCCGACGGGCCCGTACGGCAGGGTGGCGGCGGGGCCGCCGTCGAGCGGCACGGCACGGGCCCAGGTGCGGCGCGAACTGGCCTGGCCGTGGGCGCTGAGGGCCAGCACCCGGCCGTCCGGGGTCCAGCCGCGCACCTGGGTGCGCCAGTTCCCCCAGTGGGTGAGGCGCTTGGCGGGGCCGCCGTCGACCGGGGCGAGGTGCACCTCGGGGGCGCCGTCGCGGGTGGAGGTCCAGGCGACGAAGGCGCCGTCGGGCGAGATGCGCGGGTGGGTGACGGGCACGTTGTCGGCGCTGACGCGCCAGGCCCGGCCACCGTCGAGCGGGGCGAGCCACACGTCGTCCTCGGCGGTGAAGGCCACCAGGTCGCCGTGCGGGTGCGGGTAACGGAGATAGGCAGGCGATGCTGACTGGGTCACCCGGTCACCCTATGCAGCGCGGGCCGCGCTGGACAGGGGGCCGGATCACTTGCCACCCGCCCTCGTGAACGTCCCCGCGCACGTCATTTCCCCTCCGTCGGCCAGCACTTGGGGTGCTCCTGGCACCAGACGGTCTTGGTGACGGTGACCGTCACGGTCGCGGTGGGCCCCGGCCGCTCCCGGGCGGTACCGCCCGCGGGCGGCGTGGGCGTGGCGTCGCAGTCGCCCAGCCCGTCGACGCGGAACCACACCTTGCCGTCCACCTTCGCGGTGAGGTTCCCGCGCACGCAGGCCCCGTCGACGACGCGGGTCACCTCGCCGTCGACGGTGATCTCCTTGCCGTCCTCCGTCTCGCCCTCGCAGTCGACGGAGGCGACGGAGGCGGCTGTCTGCCCGGACGCCGGACGCGCCGACGCCGTACCGCCGTCGCCGTAGGAGGCGGTGCAGGTCAGCCACCGCACGCCCGCCTTCTGCCGGTTCAGTTCCCGCGTCACCGTCTCGTCGGTGGTGTACGCCACCGAGGCGGAGCCCAGCCCGCCGGGATCACAGGCGGCGGCCCCGCCCACGGCGAGGGCCGCGAACGCCCCCGCGACCACCGCCCGCCGCCCGCGCGGCCACCACCGGATCGGCCTCGATACCCCCATGGACGGCAGACTGCCACCGCCCCCGCCAACGCGGTAGAGCGCATACGGCCATGTGGCACGCCCCCCCGGCGTGACCGGCGCGTCAGCTCCAGCGGCCGGTACGGGCCAGCAGCACCGCCGCCGCGGCCGTACCGGCGGTGGAGGTACGCAGCACGCTGGGCCCCAGCCGGTACGGCCGTCCGCCCGCCCGCGCGAACAGCTCCAGCTCCTTGGGCGAGACGCCGCCCTCGGGGCCGACCACCAGCACGATCTCGCCGGAGGCGGGCAGCTCGGCGGTGGCCAGCGGGGTCTCGCCGGACTCGTGGAGGACGGCGGCGAAGTCGGCACCGGCCAGGAGCGAGGCGACCTGTTCGGTGGTCGCCGCGTCCGCGACCTCGGGGAAGCGGACCCGGCGGGACTGCTTGCCGGCCTCCCGGGCCGTCGCCCGCCACTTGGCCAGCGCCTTCAGCCCGCGCTCGCCCTTCCACTGGGTGATGCAGCGGGACGCCGCCCAGGGCACGATCGCGTCGACGCCGACCTCGGTCATCGTCTCGACGGCGAGTTCGCCGCGGTCCCCCTTGGGCAGGGCCTGGACGACGGTGATGCGGGGCTGCCCCGGGGGTTCGTCGCGCACGTCCGTCAGGTCCGTGACGACGAGCCGGTCCTTGCCCTCGGCGGCCTTCACCACGCCGTCCGCCCAGCGCCCCCGCCCGTCGGTGAGGACGACGTCCTCGCCGGGCCGCAGCCGCTTCACGGAGACGGCGTGCCGCCCCTCGGGGCCGTCCAGCACGTACTCCCCGCCCGGCAGGTCCGCCGGCTGAAGGGAGTCGACCACGAACACCGGTGCCGTCATCGGCCCGCACCTCCCGCCGGGAACCCCGGCAACTCCGCGACGGCGGACGCGAGTTCGTCCGCCAGTACCTCCACCAGCCGCCCCGCGGGCAGCTCCCGGGCCATCCGGTGGCCCTGTCCCGCCCACAGCGCCATGCCCTGCGCGTCGCCCGCCTCGGCCGCCGCCGCGCGCAGCGGCGCGGTGAGGTGGTGGACGTCGGGGTAGGCGGCGGGGGCGTAGCGGCCGTGCTCGCGCAGGAAGCGGTTGACCAGGCCGCGCGCCGGGCGCCCGGAGAACGCCCGGGTCAGCTCCGTGCGGGCGAACAGGGGGTCGGTCAGGGCCCGCTTGTGCAGGGGGTGCGCGCCGGACTCGTCGGTGGCGAGGAACGCGGTGCCCAGCTGGGCGGCGCTCGCGCCGGCCGCGAGCACCGCGGCGATCTGCGCGCCGCGCATCAGGCCGCCGGCGGCGACGACCGGCAGGCTCACCGCCTCGCGCACCTGGGCGAGGAGCGACAGCAGCCCGATCCCGGCGCCGTCCGTCTCCGGCACGTCCCGGTGGGTGCCCTGGTGGCCGCCGGCCTCCACGCCCTGCGCGATCACCGCGTCCGCGCCGGCCCGCTCCACGGCCCGCGCCTCCTCCACGGTGGTGGCGGTGACCAGGGTGAAGGTGCCGACGCGGCGCAGGGCGTCCAGGGCCTCACGGCTCGGGCAGCCGAAGTGGAAGGAGACCACCGGCACCGGGTTGTCGAGCAGCACCGCCAGCTTGGCGTCGTACCCGTCGTCCCGGCCGTGGCCCAGGTCGCCGAGCCCGGTCTCGTACCAGGCGGCCTCGCCCGCCAGCTGGTGGGCGTAGACGCCGACGGCGGCGGGGTCGGCCGTCTCCGGCTGCGACAGGAACACGTTGACGCCGAAGGGCCGGCCCGTCAGCCCGCGGAGCTGCTTGATCTCCTGGTACATCCCGTCGGCCGTCTTGTACCCGGCGGCCAGGAACCCCAGCCCGCCCGCCTCGCTCACGGCGGCGGCGAGCCGCGGCACGGAGACACCGCCCGCCATGGGGGCCTGCACGATCGGCAGGGGGAACAGATCGGTCAGCGCGGAGGACATGACCGCATGGTGTCACGTCCCGCACACCGCTCCGAATCCACCCTTCCGCGGGCATGGGCCGACAGCACCGGCCCTCGGGAAGCGGGCCGGGTGATCACTGTCAGCGCCCGTCGAACGCGTCCTTCAACCGCGAGAACAGCCCCTGCTGCCCGGGCTGACCGTGCCTGCCCGGGGGACGACCCCCGGACCCCCGGCCGCCCTGACCGCACGCGCGTCAGCGCCCGTCGAACGCGTCCTTCCACCGCGAGAACAGCCCCTGCCGCCCCGGCTGACCGTGCCTGCCCGGGGGACGACCCCCGGACCCCCGGCCGCCCTGACCGCACGCGCGTCAGCGCCCGTTGAACGCGTCCTTCAACCGCGAGAACAGCCCCTGCTGCCCGGGCTGGAACTGGCCCTGCGGCCGTTCCTCGCCGCGCAGCTTGGCCAGCTCGCGCAGCAGGCGTTCCTGCTCGGGGTCGAGCTTGGTCGGGGTCTGCACCTCGACGTGGACGACGAGGTCGCCGCGTCCGCCGCCGCGCAGGTGCGTGACGCCCCGGCCGTGCAGCGGGATCGACTGGCCGGACTGGGTGCCGGGGCGGATGTCGACCTCCTCCCGACCGTCGAGCGTCTCCAGCGGCACCTTGGTGCCGAGGGCCGCCGCCGTCATCGGGATCGTCACCGTGCAGTGCAGGTCGTCGCCGCGCCGCTGGAAGGTCGGGTGCGGCAGCTCGTGGATCTCGACGTACAGGTCGCCGGCGGGACCGCCGCCGGGGCCGACCTCGCCCTCGCCGGCGAGCTGGATGCGGGTGCCGTTGTCGACACCGGCGGGGATCTTGACGGTGAGAGTCCGGCGGGAGCGGACCCGGCCGTCCCCGGCGCACTCCGGGCACGGCGTCGGGACGACCGTGCCGAAGCCCTGGCACTGGGGGCAGGGGCGCGAGGTCATGACCTGGCCCAGGAAGGACCGCGTGACCTGGGAGACCTCACCGCGGCCGCGGCACATGTCACAGGTCTGGGCGGACGTGCCCGGCGCGGCACCCTCACCGCTGCACGTGGCGCACACGACCGCCGTGTCGACCTGGATGTCCTTGGTCGTGCCGAAGGCCGCCTCGTCCAGCTCGACCTCGATGCGGATCATCGCGTCCTGGCCGCGGCGGGTGCGCGAGCGCGGCCCGCGCTGCGACGCCGTGCCGAAGAACGCGTCCATGATGTCGGAGAAGTTCCCGAAGCCGCCGGCCCCGAAGCCGCCCGCGCCGGCGCCGCCGGACTGCGAGAGCGGGTCGCCGCCGAGGTCGTAGACCTGCTTCTTCTGCGGGTCCGACAGCACCTCGTAGGCGGCGTTGATCTCCTTGAACCGCTCCTGCGTCTTCGGATCGGGGTTGACGTCCGGATGCAGCTCGCGTGCGAGCCGCCGGAAGGCCTTCTTGATCTCTTCCTGCGACGCGTCGCGGCGCACGCCGAGTACGGCGTAGTAGTCCGTGGCCACCTACGACTCCGCCAGGATCTGTCCGACGTACCGTGCCACTGCGCGTACCGCTCCCATCGTTCCCGGGTAGTCCATGCGGGTCGGTCCGACCACGCCGAGCTTGGCAACCGCCTCGCCGCCCGAACCGTAACCGACCGACACGACGGACGTGGAGTTGAGTCCTTCGTGGGCGTTCTCGTGACCGATGCGGACGGTCACGCCCGGATCCTTCGCCTCGCCTAGCAGCTTCAGGAGGACGACCTGCTCCTCCAGCGCCTCCAGCACCGGCCGGATCGTGAGGGGGAAGTCGTGCGAGAAGCGGGTGAGATTGGCGGTACCGCCGATCATGAGCCGCTCCTCGTTCTCCTCGACGAGGGTCTCCAGCAACGTGGAGAGCACCGTGGAGACCGTACCGCGGTCCTCGACCTCGAAGGCGTCGGGCAGGTCCTCCACCAGGCTGGGCACGTCCGTGAAGCGGCGGCCCGCGACCCGGCTGTTCAGCCGCGCGCGCAGGTCCGCCAGGGACGTCTCGCCGAAGGGCGCCGGGCAGTCGACCACCCGCTGCTCGACCCGCCCGGTGTCCGTGATCAGCACGAGCATCACGCGCGCGGGCGCGAGGGAGAGCAGCTCCACGTGCCGCACGGTCGAGCGGGTCAGCGACGGGTACTGGACGACGGCGACCTGCCGGGTGAGCTGCGCGAGCAGCCGCACCGTGCGGGCCACCACGTCGTCGAGGTCGACGGCGCCCTCGAGGAAGTTCTGGATCGCGCGCCGCTCGGGCGCGGTCATCGGCTTGACCCCGGCCAGCTTGTCGACGAAGAGCCGGTAGCCCTTGTCGGTGGGGATCCGCCCCGCACTGGTGTGCGGCTGGGCGATGTACCCCTCCTCCTCCAGGGCCGCCATGTCGTTGCGCACGGTGGCCGGGGAGACGCCGAGGTTGTGCCGCTCGGTGAGCGCCTTGGAGCCGACGGGCTCCTCGGTGCCGACGTAGTCCTGGACGATGGCGCGCAACACCTGAAGCCTGCGTTCACTGAGCATCGCGCACACCTCCAGAAGTCGTCCGCCGGGTGTCTTCCCTGTCGTCGCCTGGCACTCGGCGCGTGCGAGTGCCAGTCTTCCCCGGCCCAGTGTACGGCGGTGGGGTACTTCCCCGGCAAGGCTGGTCCCGCGCCGCCGCGGTCACGGGTCCCGTGCCCGCTAGCGTCCCCGGTATGACGGTGACTTGGGAAGAGCTGGGGTGGGAGCGGGTGGCGGCCGGGGTCGGCCGGTGCCGGCTGCCGGTGTGGGACTGCACGGCGGGGCTCGTGGCCGGCCGGGGCGCGGCGCTGCTGATCGACGCCGGGTCGAGCCTCGGGGAGGGGGCGCGGCTGCGGGCGCGGGCGGAGCGGCTGGCCGGGCGGCGTGTGACGCATCTCGCGCTGACCCACGCCCACTTCGATCACGTCTTCGGGGCGGCGGCGTTCGCGGGCGCGGAGGTGTTCGGGGCGGCGGGCGTGGGCGAGGCGCTCGCCGGCGGCCGGGAGGAGCTGCGCGCGGACGCGGTGGCCCACGGCCTGGACGCGGGGCGGGCGCGGGAGGCCGCGGACGCGCTCGTCCCCGTCCGCCACGAGGTGCGCGGCGAGCTGACGCTCGACCTGGGCGGCGGGCGGCGGGTGGTGCTGGCCGACGTGGGTCCCGGGCACACCGCCCACGACCTGGCGGTCCTGGTGCCGGGCGAGGTGGACGTGGTCTTCTGCGGCGACCTCGTGGAGGAGTCCGGCGAGCCGCAGGCGGGCCCCGACGCCGTGCCGTCCCACTGGCCGGCCGCCCTGGACCGGCTGCTGGAGCTGGGCGGCGAGGACGCGCGGTACGTGCCCGGCCACGGGGCGGTGGTGGACGCGGAGTTCGTGCGGCGGCAGCGGGACGCGCTGGCGGCGCGCTTCGGCGTGTCGCGCTGAACCGGGCGCGCGGACTCCTCCTATCGTCGGGAGAATGCGCCAGTACTCCGCCGATCTGACCCCTCCGTGGAAGAAGCCCCGGCCGGTCCCCGAGGTCCCGGCGGAACCGGGTCTGGTGGTCGAGGAGCCGGGGACGGGTTTCTGCGGCGCGGTGATCCGCTGCGAGGCGGGCACGGTGACCCTGGAGGACCGCTTCGGCAAGCACCGGGTGTTCCCGCTGGAGCCGCGGGGCTTCCTGCTGGAGGGCAGGGCGGTCACGCTGGTGAAGCCGCCGTCGGGGCCGGTACGGCCCACGCGTACGGCGTCCGGGTCGGTGGCCGTGCCCGGCGCCCGCGCGCGCGTGGCCCGCGCCGGCCGGATCTACGTCGAGGGGCGGCACGACGCCGAGCTGGTGGAGAAGGTGTGGGGCGACGACCTGCGCATCGAGGGCGTGGTCGTGGAGTACCTGGAGGGCGTCGACGACCTGCCGTCGATCGTGGAGTCCTTCGCCCCGGGGCCGGACGCCCGCCTCGGCGTGCTGGTGGACCACCTGGTGCCGGGCTCGAAGGAGTGGCGGATCGCACAGGCGGTGACGAGCGAGCACGCCCTGGTGGTGGGCCACCCGTTCGTCGACGTCTGGGAGGCGGTCAAGCCGTCGTCCCTGGGGATCGGGGCGTGGCCGCGGGTGGAGCGCGGGCAGGACTGGAAGACGGGGGTGTGCCGGGCGCTGGGCTGGCCGGAGAACACGGGGGCGGCCTGGCGGCACATCCTGTCGCGGGTGCGGTCCTACAAGGACCTGGAGCCGGAGCTGCTCGGGCGGGTGGAGGAGCTGATCGACTTCGTCACGGATAGCGGTGGGGCCTGACGCCGGGAAGCGTCCCGAACTCGCTTGTGTCCAGTTCGAGCCCCAGAACCTCCAGCGGCAGCGGGTCACCGAACTTGGTGACCTGCTGCGTCTGGTAGTCGGCGTCCTCGCCCTCACCCGCAGGCTTCGTCAGCAGCACGCACTGCGCCGTGATCGGATCGAGGATGAGGTAGGCGGGCACCTTCCCCGCCGCGTAGATCGACCGCTTGACGGCGTAGTCCTGGTGAACGCTGGGCTTGGAGACGACCTCGACGAGCATCGTGATGAGGGAAGACGGCAGCAGACGCCCGGAATCGGGCATGAGATCACGCCGCAGGACCACCAAGTCCGGAACGGGCTCACTGGCCTCGTCGAGGATGTCGACGTCCTGCGTCTGGAGACGAGACCACCTCTTGCGCGGAATCTGGTCCAACACGTCTTCCACGATCATGTTGTGCACCAGGCCTGGGCTGGCCGTCATCACGATCACCCCCGGAGAAGCTCGGCTTTGACGCCCTCGGGAGGCTCGAACTCCTCGAAGAACTTCGTCATCCCGCGCTCGTCCACAGCGGTCATCTCCGTGGCCCTCCACATCCGCCGCGCACTGTCGGCGGCAGCCTGCGAACCAGACTAGGGGGCGAACCCGCATTCCGTAGCGGTTCACTCCGCCGAGTGATCAGTCCACCAGGTCCCTGACCACCGCGTCCGCCAGCAGCCGCCCGCGCAGCGTCAGCACCGCGCGCCCCTCCTCGTACGGCCCCTCCTGGAGCAGCCCGTCGGCCAGTGCCCGGCGGGAGGCCGCCAGGCCCTCGGGCCGCAGCAGGGACAGCGGCACCCCCTCCCGCAGCCGCAGCTCCAGCAGGACGCGCTCCACCCGGCGGTCCTCGTCGCTCAGCACCTCGCGCCCGGCCCCGGGGGACCGCCCGGCCGCCAGCGCCGCCGCGTAGGCGCCGGGGTGCTTCACGTTCCACCAGCGCACCCCGCCGACGTGGCTGTGCGCGCCGGGTCCGGCGCCCCACCAGTCGGCGCCCCGCCAGTACAGCTCGTTGTGCAGGCAGCGCCCGGCCGGGGAGGTCGCCCAGTTCGACACCTCGTACCACGCGAAGCCGGCGGCGGACAGGGTCTCCTCGGCGATCAGGTAGCGGTCGGCGTGCACGTCGTCGTCGGTCATCGGGACCTCGCCGCGGCGAATGCGGCGGGCGAGCTGCGTGCCCTCCTCGACGATGAGCGCGTAGGCGGAGACGTGGTCGGGTCCGGCGCCGAGGGCGGCGTCCAGGGAGGCCCGCCAGTCGTCGTCGGACTCGCCGGGGGTGCCGTAGATCAGGTCGAGGTTGACGTGGTCGAAGCCGGCCGCCCGGGCCTCGGCGACGCACGCCTCGGGGCGGCCGGGCGTGTGGGTGCGGTCCAGGATCCTGAGGACGTGCTGCTTCGCGCTCTGCATGCCGAAGGAGATCCGGTTGAAGCCGCCCTCGCGGAGGGTGGCCAGGTAGGCCGGGTCGACCGACTCCGGGTTGGCCTCCGTCGTCACCTCGGCGTCCGGCGCGAGGCCGAACTCGTCGCGGACGGCGCGCAGCATCCGCACGAGGTCGTCGGCGGCCAGCAGGGTGGGCGTGCCGCCGCCGACGAAGACCGTGCGGACCTCGCGGGGGTCGTCGCCGAGCACCTTGCGGGCGAGGCGGATCTCGTCGGTCAGCGTCTCGGCGTAGTTGTCGCGGGAGGCGAGGACGCCGCCGGTGCCGCGCAGCTCGGTGGCGGTGTAGGTGTTGAAGTCGCAGTAGCCGCAGCGGGTCGCGCAGTACGGGACGTGCAGGTAGAAGCCGAGGGGCCGGTCGGCGGCCCCGGCCAGCGCGGACACGGGCAGGGCGCCGTCGGCGGGGACGGGCTCGCCGTCGGGGAGTGCGGAGGGCATGGGTTCCATTGTCCAGCACCGGGCGGCGGCACCGCGCCGGGCCGGTGCCGGGGGTTCCCGGCACCGGTGCGTCCCGAAGGTCCCTACGCCTCGCGCGTCCCCTCGTACATCTCGTCGATCAGGTGCTTGTACTCCCGCTCGACGACCGGCCGCTTCAGCTTCAGGCTCGGGGTGATCTCGCCGTGCTCGACGTCGAGGTCGCGCGGCAGCAGCCGGAACTTCTTGATCGTCTGCCAGCGCTGGAGCCCGGCGTTGAGCTGGTCGACGTAGCCCTGCACCATCTCCACCGTGGCCGGCGCGGCGACGATCTCGGCGTACGAGCGGCCCTCCAGCCCGTTCTCCTTCGCCCACTCGGTGATCGCGGCCTCGTCGAGGGCGATCAGCGCGGTGCAGTAGTTCCGGTCGGCGCCGTGCACGAGGATGTTGGAGACGTACGGGCAGATCGCCTTGAACCGGCCCTCGACCTCGGCGGGCGCCACGTACTTGCCGCCGGAGGTCTTGATGAGGTCCTTCTTGCGGTCGGTGATGCGCAGGTAGCCGTCGGGCGACAGTTCGCCGATGTCGCCGGTGTGGAGCCAGCCGTCCGGCTCCAGCACCTCGGCGGTCTTGTCGGGCAGCTCGTGGTAGCCCTGCATGATGCCGGGGCCGCGCAGCAGGATCTCGCCGTCGTCGGCGATGCGCACCTCGGTGCCGGGCAGCGGCTTGCCGACCGTGCCGGTGCGGTAGGCCTCGCCGGGGTTGACGAAGGAGGCGGCGGAGGACTCGGTGAGGCCGTAGCCCTCCAGGATGTGGATGCCGGCGCCGGAGAAGAAGTAGCCGATGTCGGGCGCGAGGGCGGCGCTGCCCGACACGCAGGCGCGCAGGTTGCCGCCGAACGCCTCGCGGATCTTGGCGTAGACGAGGGCGTCGGCGACCTTGTGCTTGGCCGACAGGCCGAAGGGAGCGCTCGCGGTGCCGGTGCGGCGGAAGGTGTCCTGGGTGACCCTGGCGTACTCGCGGGCGACCTCGGCGGCCCACTGGAAGATCTTGTACTTGGCGGCGCCCCCCGCCTTCGCCTTGGCCGCGACGCCGTTGTAGACCTTCTCGAAGATGCGTGGCACGGCCGCCATGTACGTCGGCCGCACCACCGGAAGATTCTCGATGATCTTGTCGACGCGGCCGTCGACGGCGGTGACGTGGCCGACCTCGATCTGGCCGGAGGTCAGCACCTTGCCGAAGACGTGCGCGAGCGGCAACCACAGGTACTGCACGTCCTCACCGGTGACCAGCCCCGTCGCGGCGATCGCCTTGGCCATGTACGACCAGCTGTCGTGCGGGAGGCGGACGCCCTTGGGACGGCCGGTGGTGCCGGAGGTGTAGATGAGGGTGGCGAGCTGGTCCTTGGTGATCGCGCCGACCCGCTTCCCGACCAGGCCGGGGTCCTTCTCCAGACGGGCCGCGCCCCGGCGCTCCAGCTCGGCGAGGGTGAGCACCCCGTCGCCGGTCTCGACGCCCTCGCCGTCGATGACGACGACGTGGGTCAGCTCGGGCAGCTCCGCCCGCTTCTCACGGACCTTGGCCAGCTGCTCGGCGTTCTCCGCGACGAGCACCCGGCTGCCGGAGTCCGACAGGATGTACGCCGACTCCTCGGCGTTGGTCTGCGGATAGACGGTGGTCGTGGCGGCGCCCGCGCACATGATGCCGAGGTCGGCCAGGATCCACTCGATCCGCGTGGCGCAGGCCAGGGCCACCCGCTGCTCCGGTTCCACCCCGAGCTCGATCAGGCCGGCCGCGATGGCGGTGACCCGCTCGGCGGCCTGCGCCCAGCTCAGCGACCTCCAGTCGTCCGGGCCCTGGCCGGAGGCGGGGGGGACCGGGTAGCGGTAGGCCTCGGCGTCCGGCGTGGCCGCCACGCGCTCCAGGAAGAGGCCCGCCACGGACGGCGGACGGTTCTCGATCAGTGTCTGTGCGTCGCTCACGACATCCTCCGGGCCCGCGACAGTGCGGCTGGCTCAGGTGCGGCTGGTCTTCCTCAGCGGTCTTCCTCGCGAGCCGTTGTTTAACTCACGAGTAACTATCGAGCAGGGTTCAGCGTAGAGGCCGACCGGCCACGGCGTAAGACTCCGCGCCCTGACACTTCCTCGCCTTTCCTCGCCTTTCCTCCTCCTTTCCTCGGAGGATGCCCGCGATCACACGCAGGGGCCCGTCGTACGAAAGTACGACGGGCCCCTCGCCATCCGCTCTGTTCGGTTACTTCTTGATCCGTTTCGCCCGGTTACTTCTTGGCCTTGCCCGACCCCGCGCTGTCGTCGCTGGAGAGGACGGCGATGAAGGCCTCCTGCGGGACCTCCACGGAACCCACCATCTTCATCCGCTTCTTGCCTTCCTTCTGCTTCTCCAGCAGCTTCCGCTTACGGGAGATGTCACCGCCGTAGCACTTGGCGAGGACGTCCTTGCGGATGGCGCGGATGGTCTCGCGGGCGATCACCCGGGAGCCGATGGCGGCCTGCACCGGCACCTCGAAGTTCTGCCGCGGGATCAGCTCCTTCAGCTTGGCGACGAGCCGGACGCCGTACGCGTACGCCTGGTCCTTGTGGGTGATCGCCGAGAAGGCGTCCACCTTGTCGCCGTGCAGCAGGATGTCGACCTTCACGAGGGAGCTGCTCTGCTCGCCCGTGGGCTCGTAGTCGAGGGACGCGTACCCGCGCGTCTTCGACTTGAGCTGGTCGAAGAAGTCGAAGACGATCTCCGCGAGCGGAAGGGTGTAGCGGATCTCGACACGGTCCTCGGACAGGTAGTCCATGCCGAGCAGGGTGCCGCGCCGGGTCTGGCACAGCTCCATGATCGCGCCGATGAACTCGGTGGGCGCGAGGATGGTGGCGCGCACGACCGGCTCGTACACCTCCGCGATCTTCCCCTCGGGGAACTCGCTCGGGTTGGTGACGACGACCTCGGTGCCGTCCTCCATGATCACGCGGTAGACCACGTTCGGCGCGGTCGCGATCAGGTCGAGGCCGAACTCGCGCTCCAGGCGCTCCCGGATCACGTCCAGGTGGAGCAGACCCAGGAAGCCGACGCGGAAGCCGAAGCCGAGGGCGGCGGAGGTCTCCGGCTCGTAGACCAGCGCGGCGTCGTTGAGCTGGAGCTTGTCGAGGGCCTCGCGCAGCTCCGGGTAGTCCGAGCCGTCCAGCGGATACAGGCCCGAGAAGACCATCGGCTTCGGGTCCTTGTAGCCGCCGAGCGCCTCCGTGGCGCCCTTCTGCTGGCTGGTGACGGTGTCGCCGACCTTCGACTGGCGGACGTCCTTCACACCGGTGATGAGGTAACCCACCTCGCCGACGCCGAGACCGTCGGCCGGCAGCATCTCCGGCGAGTTGGTGCCGATCTCCAGCAGCTCGTGCGTGGCGTTCGTGGACATCATCCGGATCCGCTCGCGCTTGTTGAGCTGGCCGTCGATGACACGGACGTACGTCACGACACCGCGGTAGGAGTCGTAGACCGAGTCGAAGATCATCGCGCGGGCGGGGGCGTCCTTGACGCCGACCGGGGCGGGGATCTCGGCGACGACCTTGTCCAGCAGCGCCTCGACGCCGAGCCCGGTCTTCGCGGAGACCTTGAGCACGTCGTCGGGCTCGCATCCGACCAGGTTGGCGAGTTCCTCGGCGAACTTCTCGGGCTGCGCGGCCGGCAGGTCGATCTTGTTGAGCACCGGGATGATCGTGAGGTCGTTCTCCATCGCCAGGTAGAGGTTGGCGAGGGTCTGCGCCTCGATGCCCTGGGCGGCGTCGACGAGGAGGATGGTCCCCTCGCAGGCGGCGAGCGACCGCGACACCTCGTACGTGAAGTCGACGTGCCCCGGGGTGTCGATCATGTTGAGGATGTGCGTGTTGCTCTTGTCGTGGGTGGGCGCCCACGGCAGTCGCACCGCCTGGGACTTGATCGTGATGCCGCGCTCGCGCTCGATGTCCATGCGGTCGAGGTACTGGGCGCGCATCTGCCGCTGCTCGACCACGCCGGTCAGCTGGAGCATCCGGTCGGCGAGCGTGGACTTGCCGTGGTCGATGTGCGCGATGATGCAGAAATTGCGGATCAGAGCCGGGTCGGTACGGCTCGGCTCGGGCACATGGCTAGGGATCGCGGGCACGCAGGGTCCTGATTCTTGAGGCGTCCGCAGTGTCTGCGGTCTCGGGTCGGATCGATACGTAGCTTCCATGGTCCCACGGGCGCGGACCGGCGACCGGTTTGGGCCGCACAATCGCCCGCTGGTAGTCTGAGTGGCTGTGTCTCATGCCCTCTCAGCAAGAGGCACGTCTCCTGGAAATCACCGGCGCGCGAGACGGACCGCCAGCGGCCCCGTGCTCGCGTGCCTGAACCTGTAAAGGCTCATTCGTGGCGAACATCAAGTCCCAGATCAAGCGGATCAAGACCAACGAGAAGGCCCGGCTGCGCAACAAGGCCGTCAAGTCCTCCCTGAAGACCGCGATCCGCAAGGCCCGCGAGGCCGCCGCCGCGGGTGACGTCGAGAAGGCCGTCGAGTACCAGCGCGCCGCCGCGCGTCAGCTGGACAAGGCCGTCTCGAAGGGCGTCATCCACAAGAACCAGGCCGCCAACAAGAAGTCGGCGCTGGCGCAGAAGGTCGCGTCCCTCAAGGGCTGAACCGTTTCTTGATCTGACCGGATCTGACCGGATCCCCGGTGGATCCAGCCGCCGGAAGGACCCAGAGCGGGCCCTCTCTCATCCGCTCCCGACCGGCACCCCGGATCCGCGCGCGGCCTGCGTTCGCCACGCGGGCGCGGATCCAGCAGCTTCACCCGAAGGCCCCGTCGTCCCGCCCTTCCCCAGGGCGGACGGCGGGGCCTTCGGCCTGCCGGGAGAGCGGGGCCTTCGGCCTGCCGGGAGAGCGGGGCCTCCGGATGGCCGGGAGGGCGGGGTTCTTCGGTCACGGGAAGAGTTCTTCGGGTCACCAGGAGAGGGAGAGCGGGAGGCGCGATGCCCCGTCGTCGGGCGTTTCGCGCGAGGCCGGCGGACCGGAAACTCCCGGGGGCGAGGGCCGACGGCGTCGGCGGTGACGGACCGTGGCCGCTCCTAGTCCGTCGCCGGGCCGACCGGACGTCAGACGCGCCCCGGCGACCGCACGGCCCGAACGCCGGACACAACCCGGCAACCACACAGCCCGAACGCCGGACACAACCCGGCAACCACACAGCCCGAACGCCGGACACAACCCGGCAACCACACGGCCCGAACGCCGGACACAACCCGGCAACC